>DAHVOJ010000025.1 GCA_027318865.1 bacterium
GGGAGCAGGGGGTCGCACGTTCGAATCGTGTCATCCCGACCACTTAAAAACACTGACTTAAAGCCTTTCATCGTAATTCTTTAATCCAGCAATTAAATAACAAAAAACCTCCTGAATATGTTATAATATATAGCATACAAAGCAATATAATAACTAACCCAGGAGGTTATCGATATGAAAAATTATATCATACAAAAAGGTAAAAATAAATACACCCCATTTGGGGGAATAAAATTATTTATAGATTTAATGGATAATCTTAATTTTAAAAATAAAATTAATTCCGTTTTTTCTCTTCCAAAATCCAACAGGGGTTATACTCCTTACGCATATATAAAATCGATAATCTCGGCTCTTTTGCTTGGAGCCGACTGTAATAGAAGCGATTCCGCAGGTTATCAGGCGAACATTATTAACTATTGCAATTTAAATAACATAAACTTCTTCATAAGGGCTAAGAATATACAGGATTATTCCTATTTAAACTTTAAACCTCTTAAAGACGGATACGGTATTCTTTTAGACGATATGGAAATAGCGGAAACGGTTCATGCAATGGATAAAACCGAAGCTTTTAGACTGATAGTAACAAGAAAAAAGAAACGATATAAAGATCCTTCCCTTTTCGGAGAATACTACTACGAATATTACGGAATAGCCACAAATTCGGATTTATCCAAAGAGGAAGTGTTTCACTTCTACAATAAAAGAGGACAATGCGAATATTACATAAAATCTATCAAATGGGATCTGTCCTTAAGAAAATTACCTTCGGGTTCTTTTAACGGCAATGCCCTTTGGTCTAATATAGCTTTACTATCATATAACGTAGTCAAGCTATTTTCCGTACTTAGCGGAATCAATAAAAGCTTAAAAAGTTTAAGATATTTTCTAATTTCGGCAGTAGGCAGTATAGCGAGTCATGCAAATAGAACTATATTAAAACTACATCTTGATGATTTTAGATTTGAAAGATTTTTAAGTCTTAAACGTATTATGATTTAGCTAATTTTAATCTATTTTTTTCAAGAACTATATTTAGACTTAAAAACTACTTAAATAAAACTACAAAAGAGGTTTGTCTTTAATCAGCATAATTTTACTAAAATATATTATGAAAACTTAAAAAAATACTTTACTTAAATTCGGTTTATAAAAACCGACCGAAAAAGTTTCATTTTGAAGTTTGATTCTAAAAAAATGTCCCTTATTGGGGCATACGAAGGGATTAAAAATTCTATCGCAGGATCAAGGGATATAATTTAGTATAATTTAGTTTTATTTTTTTAAAAAGTTGTGATATATTGAAAGTAAAAATTAAAGAATTAATTAGTTGCCAAATAGCCCCGCGAGCGTGGATAACCTGCGGTGCTTTTTTAAAATTTTTAAAGATAAATTATTTATGCTCGATAAAAATCATAAAAGGTAAAGGCAGAAGTTGGGAGAGGTAGCAATTATGGAAAACGAAAAACGAATAAAAATTAATTTAAACGATATTTTAGCCAAAAAGAATGAGATTCTTAAATTGGCGGAAGAATATAAACTCAAAAACGTTACTTTATTTGGCTCAGTCGCAAGAAGCGAGGAAACCGAAACCTCCGATATAGATATAGCTGTTTCATCGGACGATATCGACGGTTATTTCGGAAGACGAATAAGCTTTGAAAATGATTTGTCGGAAATTTTTGAAAAAAAAGTCGAGGTGTCCGCAGAAGAGAATTTAAATCCTCTAATCAAAAAAAGAGTAATAAAAGAGGGTATAAGGCTGTGAATGGAATACAAGCGGATATTGGTCATATTTTTAATATTTTTAGATGGATTAAAAGAATCGAGGCTATTTCTGCGAAAAATTACGAAGATCCCGAAGATTATAAAGACTTATTAAGTAAAAATCTTGAGAATATAGGTAATTCCATAAATAAAATATCAAAAGATACTGAAAAAATGTTCGGATATTCCCCAAAAGAATGGGGGCAAATCATTGGATAAAGAAGTCCAAAATATAGTTAATAACGATATTCCTGAGCTTAAACAAAAAACAATTACGGCAGTCGGTTTACTTATTGAAAAATCCATCGGCATTGGTAAATCGCTAGAATTTAGTTTTGACGATAGAATATACTCTATAGAACCTATCTTTAATAGTAAGGATAAAATAAAATTGATTATCGACGGTAATAATTTTACGTCAAAATCTATACTTAAAAAGGATATTCCTGTAATTATAAATAATATTATAAACGGAAATGAAGTTACCAACGGGATATCCCAGAATAGAGGTATAAGTTGGTAGCCCCTACAAAAACCCCTACATAAAAAAATACCATTGTTTTAAACTAAGATAAATAAAGAAATTTTAAAGTAGCTACTTCTGCTTTGGGAGCAGTGGGTCGCACGTTCGGACGAAGTCCAGCGGAGCTAATCCTGTTCCCCGACCATTCAAAAACCGCAGTATTTAAGCCTTCCCAGGATAAATTACCTACTTGACATATTTATCAAACTTTTACTAAAATTTAGGTAAATTTAATAAATTTTGGATACAAAAAACGGATACAGTGGATGCAGTATGAATTTATATAAAAGGGGCGATATTTACTGGGTTAAATTCAGGCTTGATAATAAATTATATCAATATTCTTGTAAAACGAAAGATAAGGCTACGGCTCAAGAGATAGCGGCGGCGATATATGCGGATACAATTAGGGATAGGTTTAATATTCCGCTTAAAAATAAAGTAAATGTTGAAAATGTATTTAATAAAACACTTGACGAATATATTAAAAGTCAAACAAAATAAGAGCTAAAAACTAAAGAAGAGGTATGCGTATTTCTATAATGAAAGAGAAAAATGCGAATTTATGATGATAAAGGGGAAGAGGGAGGAAAAGAGGGGAAATCAACCCAAGCACAAACGCAAAGGTTATCAGAAATTTATTGACGAGATTACCAAAACATTAGAAAAAAGAAAGGAAATCGAAGAATTGCTTAAACGCGTTATAATATTGGACGCGGAAACTATCCTAAAAAGTTGATAAATCGTGCATTTATTTTTAAGTTTTTCACTTAAGGTATTGTAAAATCTCCTCCAGAGAAGTTATGCCGGAAATAAATTTTTCTTTTGCCGATTCTCTTAACATTATCATACCATTGTCGAGGGCAACTTTTTCGATTTGGAATTCGCTTGCCTTTTGATAAATCAAATCCTTGATATTATCCGTAACATTAAGCATTTCATATATGGCGATCCTTCCTTTATATCCGGTATTGAAACATACTTCGCACCCTTTTGCACGATAAAAAGTATGATTTTCGAAAGATTCCGCGGCAATTCCCAGCGATTTGAAAAACCTTGGAATAGTTTTTTCGTCATTCTGAAATTCATTAACTTTGTATGCTTCTTTGCATTCGGTGCATAATTTCCTGACTAATCTCTGAGCTATTACAAGATTAAGACTCGAGGCTATGAGAAACGGTTCGACTCCTATATTCATCAATCTCGATATGGTTGACGGAGCATTGTTGGTATGAATGGTGGATAGAACGAGATGCCCCGTCAAGGCGGCCTTTATGGCAATTTCCGCGGTATCGAGATCCCTGATTTCTCCAACCATAATAATATCCGGATCCTGTCTTAAAAAAGACCGTAAAGCGGAAGAAAATGTTAAATCTATTTCTTCATTGACTTGAACTTGATTGATCCCTTTCATATCATACTCAACGGGATCTTCCACAGTCATTATATTTACGGATTTATTGTTAAGGGTGCTTATTGCGCTGTATAAAGTAGTTGACTTGCCGGAACCGGTAGGTCCGGTAACAAGGATCATGCCGTAAGGCCTGTGAATAGCCGCATCGAAATCTTTCAATTGATTTTCGGAGAAACCGAGTTTCTTCATATCAAATTGCAGGTTCATTTTGTCGAGTATTCTCAGAACTATTTTCTCTCCGAACAGAGTCGGAATGACCGATACTCTTATGTCCACCTCTCTGTCTTCCACCTTTAATTTAATTCTTCCATCCTGAGGTCTTCTTTTTTCCGCAATGTCAAGCTGAGACATTATTTTTATGCGGGAAATTAAAATATCTTTATACTGGATAGGCACATTTTCGCTGTATTCATTTAATTTCCCATCAATTCTAAATCTTATATCGAAAGAGTGTTCGAAAGGTTCAAAATGAATATCGCTTGCCCCCTTTTTTACCGCATCATAAAAAACCTTATCTATAAATTGTATAACGGGTTTTTCGAAAGAAGATTTTTGAAACCCCGAAATGTCTATTGTTTCGCCTTCGCCGGTTTTTTCTTCCGAAACGACGGCAGCAAGCTCTTTATCTTCCGTTAAAATGTCAGAAGCATTATAATGAAAGGATAAAACTTCCGATATTTCCGATTCCGGAGCCAAAACAAATTCGACATCGAGTCCGGTATAAAATTTAACGTCGTCTATAACTTCGGTCTTAGTGGGATCCGAAGTTGCGACAAATAAAACACTGTTCTGCTTTTTATAAGGCACAATCTGGTGTTTAAGAGCGATTTTCGGACTAACCAACCCTGCGATGTCCGGCGCGATGGCAGAGGGGGATAAATTTACCACTTCTAATCCAAATTCTATTCCCAATAAAGAAATAAGTTTCGATTCATTGATAAAACCAAGCTTGACAAATTGTTTTATAAGGCTTCCGCCACTTCTTTCCTGTTCGTCTAAACCTCTTGCAAACTGTTCCTCTGTGATAACATGATCCTTTAAAAGAATTTCGCTTATTTTTATATCGTTGCAAGCCTGCTCTGCATTTCCCCCCTTTTTCCCACTTATCTTTTCTTGAATAGACATTAACAATGCCTTGTTATTAAAAATACCTTTATCTACAATACAGGTTTTAAAAGTTTCATCGATCTTTGGACGTTCCATTTATTATATTGCAACCCTTATTTATTTTTTGATTTATTATATCATATATCATTTTTTTATGCAAAACATGATTCCATGCCCGTCAGGCATAAATGACCTTAAATCACCGTACGAGCGCGAAGTGCGGGAAGGGGGCGGTCAACTTCACGAGTGTCGTAAAACTCAGGGAGCGAAGGGATATTAAAGTTATGATTTTTGATAAAAAATTCGTTGAATCCCCTCTTAAACGTTTCGGAATGTATTTTTTAAAATCTCGTTTTTAAGAAGGATATTTCTTGAATAGCCGGGGTCTAATTTTATAGCCTTATCTATTTGTTTCAGGGCTTCTTCATACCGCTTGAGGTAATATAACGCTTTGGCTTTACCGCTGTATGCGTTCGGGTAGTCGGGGTCCAACTTTATGGCTTTGTCGAATTCTTCTATCGCCTCTTCATACCGCTTAAGGGAACTTAAGATATGGCCCTTCGTATCGAAGGCAAAACAATTGTAGGGGTCTAATTCTATAGCCTTATCTATTTGTTTCAGGGCTTCTTCATATCTTTCAAGGCGGTTTAAGACGGTGGCTTTGTTATTATAGGAATAAAAATAATTAGGGTTTAACTCGATTAATTTATCGAATTCCTTAATGGCTTCCTCATGCTTTTCAAGATGGTGCAAGGCAAGACCCTTGTTGTTATATGCATGAAAATAATACGGGTCTATTTTGATCGCCTTATCGAATTCCTTAACGGCTTCCTCGTACTTTTCAAGATGGCGCAAGGCAAGACCCTTGTTGTTATATGCGTTAGGGTCGTCGGGATTTAGCCTTATCGCATTATCATATTCCTTAACGGCTTCTTCAAATCTTTTAAGGGAAGTTAAAGTAATACCCTTGTTGTTATAAGCGTGAAAACTGTGCGGGCTTGCCTCTATCGCCTTATCGAATTCCTTAACGGCTTCTTCAAATCTTTTAAGGGATTTTAAGGCGATGCCTTTATTATTATAAGCCTCGAAACTGCCTTTATCCAGTTCTATCGCCCTGTCGTATTCCTTAATGGCTTCATCAAATTTTTGCAGGCAAATCAGCCATCCCGCTTTTGTTTTAAAATCAAGACTGCTCCAAAAATTAAACCTGTATAAAATTGCGCTGAGCGCCGATATATAATTTCTAACGGGGGTAGGCTCATTTAAAGCGTGGTTGGCAAGAAAAACGATGCTGAAAATATTTGCATCGAGTTCTTTTCCGAACAGGTTTTTTTCGATAGACTCCATAAAACTCCCCTGTATAAACCTGCTAAGATAGAATACGCTTATCGAGTAAACGAGCCTCTCGTTGTTAATTAAATATTCTACCATTTCATTATTTAAATAGTTACTCGTCAAAAATCCAACAAAATAATTATACACGGTCATTTGATCCGCCGTCAGGCAATCGCTGCTTAATCTCTCTTCGAATATATCGCAGCCGTATTTGCCTTTCGTAAACTTATCCCTTATAAAACTTCTTATGGTTAAAAACATAACGGCATCTATTATATCGAGCAAATCAATATGCTCATCCTTGCCTAAATGTTTTACGAATCCGGAAAAATCGTCTTTTAAATTGCCGAGGACGGCGTTGCCGGGCAAATCCATATCCTCTAAATCTTCTTTAATATTTTTAAGCCTTTTGTCCTTTTTAATGCCGTTTAAGGTTTCCTTGAAATTTTGGGCGGCATCATTGTCTTTACCCGTTATCTCATCCGTAATATCCTTATACCAGGAATGAAGCATCATTACATTGTTTAATTTATTTATATATTTCGGACGGTCCTTTTCTACGGCGCAAATGCCAAGCGCATTTTTATAAAGTTCGTATGGGAAAAACGGATAGTGGGATATAAGGTAGTATGGAATAAGATTAAAAGGTTCGTCCATAGTTTCTTCTTTAAGGATTTTTATGATTAACTCCCTGACGCCGCGAGGAAGTTCGGCTACTATTTTGTCTATATCCTTAATTTCATCTTTTTTATTTTCTATTAATTTCGCCGCCGCCTGTATATATAGCGGAATAGACCGAGCCTTTTCAACGACGGACTCGGATAGCCTGTCTATATTTTGTCTTATGTAATCGGATTCGATGGACTTAAGGAGATTTAAGGCAAGTTCTTTTATGAAGTTATCGCCGTGTTTTAATTCAAATAGATACAGGTTCGGTATATCGCTTAATTTAAAATTTTCGACAAATGCGTGCCTAACCGATATGATTAATCTGCTTAATTTTATCGTCTTGTTGTTTCTTACGGCTTCCAACTTGTCGTTAAGGACATTTGCCGTAGCTTGGGAATTTATATCGAATATCGCTATGGAATTTTCGTCGAATCTCGAAAAGTCGGTAAGGCTAAATCTGTTAATATCTTCTATGAAAAACAGCCTTTTGCGTTCCGCCAATGTTTTCTTGCCCGTCTGGTACAGCAAAACGGTCTTGCCCGCTCCGGGTTCGCCTTTTATTAGAACAAAATTGTCCTTAGCCCCGTTAAGCAAATTTTCGACCGTCTCTTCGATCTCCTTATTTTCTAAGAGATCGTGTGGGACCAGAAGGTTTTTTTCAAGCTCGGCTATGTTTTTAATCTCTATCGAACCTAATGTATATCTCTCCTCTTTTATTTCTTCGAGTTCTTTTTTAATTGTTTGAATTTCCTGTTTAAGAACCTCGATATCCTGTTCGATAGTGTCAAGCCTTTTATATATTCCCGAGAGGGCTTTTTCGAAATCGTTCTTATAGGCGTTAAATAGGCCGGTAAGCTCTTTATTATTTTCTTCGACAAGGACTTTCATTTCCTTCCTGACTTTTTCGATCTCTTCCTTATTGGAAAAAAGACCGTTTAGAAGGGAAAAGCTCTCATTGGGTTTTAGTTTATTTTTGATGTCCATGAGATACGATATTATTTTCTGTTCGACGGGATTGTCTTTGCCGAGTTCGTTCCAGTAAGAGGATGCCTTAACGAGTTTGTCGTAATAGGTATCCTTTTTGGTTTCCTTGTAAAACTGATAGGAGCTATATACCATCATGGCAAATGGAACGCCTAACCCCAGAAAGGGCATTACGGCTTGGGGTATAAAACTCCCGGAGGCGCCGGTAAAGGATTGGAGGAAGTTCAAGATAAAACCGGTTTCGACTCCGAGGCCTAATGATTCCAAAAGACCGTCCCTGTATTTTTTCCTTGTGTCTATCTTGTCCTGATGAATTTTTATTTCTTTGGGATCGCTCGATAGAACAATGCTGGAATTTCCAGATATTAAATGAGGAATGGAGGTTTTATTTATGCTTGAATGCTCGAGGATGGATTTTTTAAGATTATCGTTTATTAAGCCGGGATTGTTTTTAAACGCCGTATCAAGCAAATTCTCGGCGTCCCGCCTGCTGCAAAACGGTTTATCTATTATTAAAGAACCTGTAAAAAGCGGGGACAGCAGGCTTTTTATTTCGCTTACTTCCATATCCGCTTCTTTCTCTCCGTCTTTCGATTTGAACCTGCTCAGCAATGCGGCAACAAACGAATCTTTGGTCGAATCGTAAAGCTCTTTAAAATAGTCTTGGATAAATATAACGGCTTTTTTGCTGTTTGAAAATTCGGCGACCCTGTCTTTAATCCCGGATATGTCGCTTAAGGACTCGTAATCAACGTCTATTACGGTATAGCCGTTACCTTTCAGGAAATCCTTTAGCCTGTAGTCCAGCGTCGAGGTCTTGCCGGATTTTAAAAAACCCACAACAGTAATTTTTTCCCGCCCTTCCGAGACGGCTTTTTTTATGGCGCCGTCCACCTCGAAGGGAACCATGGATAAAGGCATCCGTTCGCCGTGGAATTCGGATTCGATGATGTCAACCGCTTTATCTAATATTTCCATTACTGTATTTCAAGGGCGGATATGCCTCCTTGTTTATTGCAGGAGGCATATCCGCGTTTATCGTTTACCTGATAAAATTTATATAAATAAAATATAAATATTATAAGGTGTCACATCCATTTATATTAATAATTAATTATCGTTTTTATTTTATTATGATGAGTAATACATTATGTTGTTTATAATATATCACTAAAAATTAATAAGTCAAGCCCGAAATTCAACCTGAAATTCAACCCGAAATTCAACCCTGAAATTCAATCCTGAAATTCAATCCTGAAATTCAACCAAAATTCAACCAAAATTCAACCAAAATTCAACCAAAATTCAACAGGAAAATATTTAAATGTTTTCTATTTTATGCAAATCCTTTCGTATTTCCTCTAATAAGGAGTATAACCCCTGTTGGAGCCGGGAAGAGAAAAACCGGAATTTATTTCTTTTATTTATTTCTTTTATTTATTTCTTTTATTTATTTCTTTTATTTATTTCTTTTATTGACATTTTGGCTGTTAGGTATTATATATATTATATGAATATAAATAATTAATTAATATTAATTTTACTAAATAATTATCCTTATGGGGGGATAAAATTTATGGAAGAGCTGTCGTTATTGGATAAAGAAAAAAAAAATAATAAAATTAAACGTTCGAATCGTTTATTTCTATTATTAAAGACGTTTTTTACTATTGTCGCAATATTGTTTTTAATATTATCTATTTTAAAATCCAATGAAATTTTATCTTTAACAGTCATAGTCCTTTCGGCTATATTTTACTTATCGCTGTTTTTCATAAATAAATCTTTTAAGAAAAAAGCAGGGATTGTCAACAACTTTATAGACGATTTTTTATTTAAAGACAAAGACTTACGCAAACATCTCGATAATATTGATTTTTTCGGTTTAGACGATAAGGTAAACGAACTTTTCAAAAATCTTTATAACATTTTTCTGAAAACTATAGATTCTACAAACAATGTAGTAGTAGATGCACGAATCGAAAGCACAGAAATGGAAAAAATCTTTAAAGACAACGAATCCTTAGTCGAACAGCTATCTTCTATTTCAAGTGCTATAGACGAAATTATTATGTCGCATAAAGAAATGACAAAAAGCGCCAAGTTTACTCAGAATTCTTCGAACGATTCTTTTAATAAAGCACAAGAAGGCAATATTATGATAGAAGATATAATTTCCGAAATTAAAAAAGTTTCCTCTTCTATCGAAAAACTTCGCGAAACGATGCAGACTCTGGACGACAGGTCTAAAGAAATCGGCGACGTTATTTCGCTCATTAGCGACATCGCCGATCAAACCAATCTGCTCTCTTTAAACGCAGCAATAGAAGCCGCAAGAGCTGGAGAACAGGGAAGGGGTTTTGCCGTGGTTGCCGATGAAGTCAAGAAACTGGCTGAAAGAACCAGCAAATCTACTTCCGATACTAAACAGATAATAGAAAGGCTTTTGGAAGAAACTGCAAAAACGACGGATGCAATAAAAAATTCGGTCGAAGAAGTAAAAACGATAACGGAAAAAACTGAAATAGCCGAAGATATTTTTAAAAATATTATGAATGCGGTAAAAGAGGAAAAAAACAATATCGATATAATATCGTCTTCGGCTGAACAGCTTAATATCGCTGTACAAAACGTCGAACAAAATCTGCTTGTAGTGCAAAAAGTTTCGGGGGAAACAGTAAAAACGGCAAAAAAATCTAAAGAAATAAGCGCATCTCTTGCTAACTCCGCATACGAACTTCAAAAAGAATTAAACGATATAAGATTATATTTATTCGGCATAGTTCCGTTAGAAGCGGCTCTCGTTATGAAAAAAAAGTTTGAACCTCTAATAAAATATTTAAGTAAATCTTTGGGGCTAAAGTTTGGTTCTTTAGTCGCTTCGAGCTATGAAGATTCCATAGAAGATGTAGGAAAAGGCATTGCTATGATAGGCTATATGACGCCCTCGACATATTTAAGCGCGCACAAAAAATATGGGGTTAAGCCTCTTGTTTTTGCAGTAAAAAACGGTTCGCCAACTTATAAAAGCGTAATAATAACCGCAAAAAATTCCTCTATAAATACTATCGGCGATATAAAGGGAAAAAAAGTCGCGTTCGGCGCAAAAATGTCAACAGGTTCTACTTTAGTGCCAAAAGCTATGATTAAATCTGCCGGCATAGACTTAGACGGTCTTGCGTCTTACGATCATCTGGGGGCACACGACGTTGTCGTCAAAGCTGTCATAGAAGGTGAATTTGATGCCGGTTGCGTAATGGATTCTGCGGCGGAAGAATATAAAAGCTCCATAAAAGTTATCGCATATTCCGACCCTATACCTCAATTCCCTATTTGCACAAATGCCAACATAGATAAAAATATAGAAATTAAAATAAAAAATCTTTTAACGAACATTTCTGATTTAAATATACTTAAGACTATCGATAAGGGTTATACTTCGTTTATCGAAGCAAAAGAAAGCGATTTCAAAACAATTGCAAAAATGCTTGGATTATAATAACCGAAATTAATTTTAGAGGTTAAAAAGTTGTTAATAAGGCTTTATTTCAGTGTTTTTGAATGGTCGGGGCAACAGGATTAGCTCCGCTGGACTTCGTCCGAACGTGCGACCCACTGCTCCCAAAGCAGGCAATGTGTTTTATAACTTATTAATTTTATTTATAAATTATTAACATAAAATAGTATATGGGACAAATTTGAGACAAGAGGTTTATTTTTGTCCGGTTGGGTGCAGGGCGTCAAAGAGTCTTTCGTTGAATTTATTCATTAAATCTACTTTTTCTGAAAGAGCGGTTATTTTAATATCCATTTTATCGTCAATGGCTTCTATCTTCTGGTTAAGTTCATTTTTTACAGCTTCTATCTTTTGGTCAAGACGATTTATATCTGATTTAAGTTCATTTTTTACAGCTTCTATCTTTTGGTCTAAGGCGTCTATTCTTGTATTTATAGCTTTTAATTCGCCTTTTATTTCGTTTAACTGCGGCGTTAAGAAACGCTCTAATGTTTTTATAAAAGATTCCGTCGTCATAAAATCACCTTTTAGGTTTCATTTTAGGCTTCATTATTAAGTATATCAAAAATTTTTAAAATAAAAAATAAAATAATTCTACTCCGTAAAGCCCTTTACTACGCTTAAAAGTCCGGTAATTACTTTTGAATCCTAACCGGGTCTTTAAATGCGGAAATGCTTTTTAGGAGTTCCTCGAAATCTTTGTATTCCAAAAGCCTTAGTATCTCGTCTGGCATGTATCCGGCAAGGGTTAGATATTCGGCTGCCGGTTGTTTAAATTCTTCTGCAAGTTTTACTATTTCTTCTTTGGAAAGTATCTCAGAGTCTTCTAAACACCTGTTCCGGAAATTACCCAACACTAAATTTAATCTAAATTGCTGGTATATTTAACACTGTCGCTAAATAGAGCGGTTATTTTTCTTTTTCTGTTTTAAACCCTATCTTCCAGACTTGTTTTTCCGGCGGGGACATTAATTCTTTTATGGCATTGAAAACGATTTTAAATTGAGAATCGTATTTCTTTTCCATTTCTTCTATTTTTTGCTTTAAGTCTTTATGAGAGATAAGCATTTCCCTTAGTTTCACAAACGCCCTGACAACGAAGATGCTCATCTCGACTACTCTTGGCGAGTTAAGAATCGTTGCCGCCATAATTGCGCCATGTTCGGTAAAAGCGTAAGGCAAATATTTAGAATGCTGTCCGCGTCCTTTCTTTAAGGTCGCAATTTGCGACCTTAAAGAGTCGGCTTCTTCTTTTGCAAGGACGAACATAAAATCTTCGGGAAAGCGTTCTATATTCCTTCTGACCTGCTCGTTCAACCTTTTAGTAGAAACACCGTATAATTCCACAAGGTCGTTATCGAGCATAACTTTCTTATTGTGAATAAAATAAATTTTGTTTTCGATAAATTCAACTGGGATATTGTAATTTGGCATATTTAAACTTGTAAATTCTCATATTAATTTACCTAAAAACTGTATGCGTTTTTGTATGCAAAATTCGTTAAAATTGATTAAATTTTATCAAAATTAAGAAATTATGTCAAGATAGGAGATTGATAGGAGATTGCTTTAGAATGCTTATTTGCTGGGTTTTTAATGGTCGGGACGACAGGATTTGAACCTGCGACCCCCTGCACCCCATGCAGGTGCGCTACCGAGCTGCGCCACGTCCCGAATTAATCAAATTAATTATACTCTCTTTCCTCTAAGAAAGTCAATAAAACTTATCTGCCCATAAAACTCCTCCAAAATTTTGCAGATTTTTTGCACTTACATTGCTAAAATTATATTATAATATAATAGTCGATGAATATGAACCGCTACGACTGAAAATATAAATAACAATCAATAATACCAACTCAATAAAAAAGGAGTCTTTTAATTTATGCACTTTTACGGCTATTTAATAGTCACTTCAATCGTCATATTTTTATTTACGCTTTTCCTTATAATAAAAAAACCTTACAACATAGGAATAGGTTACAGCGCCGTTATAGGAGCATTGCTGGCGCTAATTTTTAATGTAATAGTCCTTAAGGACATAATAAAAGTATTCGATATAGTATGGGATGCGACTTTTACGTTCGTCGCCGTAATTATAATTTCTATAATTCTTGACGAAATAGGCTTTTTTGAGTGGGCGGCACTTCATATTGCGAGACTTGCGGGCGGCAGCGGCAGAAAAATGTTCGTTTACGTTATTATTCTCGGCGCTATAGTTTCCGCGCTTTTTGCCAACGACGGAGCGGCGCTGATTATAACGCCGATAATTTACGAAAAGATGAAAGCGCTTAAATTCGAGAGGAAAAATATGCTGCCTTTTATTATAGCAGGAGGATTTATTGCAGATGCGGCAAGCATTCCTTTTAAGATTTCCAATCTGGTAAACATCGTTTCGGCGGATTATTTCAATATTGGATTTTTTACTTATTTTATTAATATGTATCTGCCGGATTTGTTTTCCATAGCAATATCATTAGTTGTTTTATTCTTTTATTTCAGGAAAGATATTCCGAAAAGTTATGACATGAAATTATTGAAAAGTCCTAAAGATGCCGTGAAAGACCCCTTGATGTTTAAATTTTCTTTTTTAATCTTAATATTGCTTCTTGGCGGCTATTTTTTAAGCGAGTTTTTAAATCTTCCGGTTTCGGTCTTCGCGATAACTTTCGCCTTAATATTTGTTTTGCTCGGATTTAAAAGCCCGGCCGTTAATTTAAAAACGGTTTTTAAAAACGCCCCTTGGAATATAGTTGTATTTTCGCTGGGAATGTATTTAGTGGTTTTCGGACTCAAAAATGCAGGTTTGACATTTCTCTTAGGAAAATCTATTGCGTACTTTGCCGGTTTCGGCGGATTCATTCTTACTATTTATACAGGATACCTCGCGGCTTTCATATCATCGGTTATGAATAATATGCCTACAGTAATGATAAATTCTCTTGCAATTCATTCCGCAAACTTAAAAGCAATAATGCTTAAACCTTCAGTTTATGCAAATGTAATAGGATGCGATTTAGGTCCTAAATTAACTCCTATAGGCTCTCTTGCTACTCTATTATGGCTTAATGTCTTAGAAAGAAAAGGAATCAGAATAACATGGGGATATTATATGAAGGTAGGTTTTTTAATTACGGTGCCGGTACTCTTTGCGACTTTGCTGGGTTTATATCTAAGAATATTTTTATTCTAACTTTTATATAACCGATTTTCTATGACCGATTCAGCTATAAACAAAGCCTACGTCAACTATGATAATACAACGGATGATAAAAAATTAACTACCATCAACGGCATTATAAAAAAAATTATATTTCAAAATATCGAAAACGGTTTCACTATTCTTAATATTTACTCCGGCAGTAAATTTATAACCGCTTCAGGCACAATATTCGATAAACCTATCCCCGATTCAAAGATTAAACTGAAAGGCGAATTTATTCATCATAAAAAATACGGCTACCAGTTTAACTTCACGCAGTATGAGATATCTCTCGCAAATACTAAAACGGCAATAATAGATTATCTTTCTTCGAATATATTTAAAGGCATAGGAAGAGTCTTAGCCAATCAGATTTATGAAAAATTCAAAGAAAAAACATTAGATATAATAGATAACGAACCAGAAAAATTAAAAGAAGTCGATGGAATAGGCAGGATAAAATTCACTACTATACTTGAAGGACTTAAGGAAAGCTATGGTTTACGAAAAGCGATAATTTTTTTTAAACCTTATCAATTCAGCGATTACCAGATTAAATCCATTTATAACCAATTTCAAGATAAATCCTTATCTATCGCCAAAGAAAATCCTTATCTTTTCACGGAAATAAAAGGTATAGGATTTAAAAAAGCGGATATTATGGCAGGAAAATTGGGCATTAAGAAAAACGATCCGAATAGAATAAAAGAGGCGATAAAATTTGTTATCGGTCAACTCTGCGAAAACTCCGGAAACTGTTTTGTTTATTATAAAGATATAAAAAAAGGAATAACAGAAATAATCGAAGACGATAATCCGGTCGGCGAAGACTTTCTTAAAATATATATCGACGATTTAATTAAAGAAAAAAAAATAATCACTGATGCAAAACCTGCCGAAAATATTAAATTTGCTTCTATAGACAAAAACCTTTTAAACTCGATAAAAATTTATTTGCCGGTTTATTATTTCAGCGAAATAGGGGTATCTAAAGAGCTCAAAAGAATAGTTCATACCGCGAAACCGGAAACAAAAATCGAGCTGCCGATAAAAGATAATAAATTAAAAAAACCCGATAAATACTTAATATCATTAACCGATGAACAAAAAAATGCCGTGCAAAATGCTTTAAATCACAAAATTTCTATAATATCGGGCGGACCAGGAACGGGAAAATCGACCGTGATTAAAACTATCGCAGGTTTATACGGAGACAAAAAAATTGCTTTAATTTCATTATCCGGCAAAGCCGCTCAAAGGCTTTCCGATATTATCAAATCAGGGAATGCGGAAGAAAATAATGCCTCATACGAAAGCAATATTAACATTTCTACTATTCACAGGCTTCTGAAAGCTCAATTCGATAGACAGACGAACGAATCTTTTTTTACGTATAATGAAAATAATAAACTTCCGCACGATTTAATAGTCATAGACGAAATGAGCATGGTCGATATAATTATCTTTTACAAACTGTTGAAAGCCGTAAAAGACGACGCCGTTATGGTTTTGGTCGGAGACGTTAACCAGATACCCTCGGTCAGCCCCGGCGACGTTTTAAGGGATTTAATTTCAACCGATACATTTTTTCCAGTCACTTTTTTGACTAAAGTTTTCAGGCAAAACGAAGGCGGTTTGATAAATTTAAATGCGCATAATTTACTTAATAATAAAAAATTTATAACCGGGGGAAAAAACGTAGAGAGGAAAGAATTTATTATAAAATACAGAAAAGAATATGATACGGCGGAATCCGGAAAAGACGAACTGCTAAAAGATTTCAAGGAATTCATTAAAAAAATAGCCGATAAAAGAAGAGCAGGCGGAAAAAATATAAATCCTTTTGCATTTGACGACATTCAGGTTTTAACGCCTATGAGAAAAGGCATACTGGGATATAACAATTTAAATAAGATTATACAGGAAACGTTTAATCCAAATCCCGTATTCACGCCTAATCCTCAATCTTCTTTTATATGTAACGGAATTCAATTTAAAATATACGATAAGGTTATACAAAAAAAGAATAATTACGACCTTGAAGTATTTAACGGAGACACTGGCTATATATTAAACATAGACCATGAAGAAAAAACCGTTTCGGTCGATTTTTCCGATTATTTTGCGGGAAAAAATAGAATTTTAAATGACATCGAAACGGATAACGATAAAAATAGAATAGTAAAATACTATTTTTTAGACGTTTACGAAAATATAATGCCTGCATATGCCCTTTCTATCCATAAAGCGCAAGGCAGCGAATTTAATAACGTTATTGTGCTGTTTCATCAGTCGCACTTTATGATGTTGAAAAAAAATCTGCTATATACCGCAATTACCAGGGGAAAGAAAAACGTAGTTATTTTTGGAACCTATAAAGCTTTCGGCATAGCTATGAATTCAAAAGAGGAAATAAGAAATTCAGGATTAAGAAACCGCCTTGCAGAAGCGTTTAAAATATGAGATATGAGATTTGGAAATTGCGTTTTTAACTGGCGGAGAGAGAGGGATGAGCGTCCTTTTTAAAGGACGCTAAAAGCGACGAACTTCCTCTTACGCGCTTCGCGCTACGAGGGTTCGAATCCAATTGCTTTTCAGTTATTTCTTGCAGGTTAGAAATTACATTTTAACTGGCGGAGAGAGAGGGATGAGCGTCCTTTTTAAAGGACGCTAAAAGCGACGAACTTCCTCTTACGCGCTT
>DAHVOJ010000026.1 GCA_027318865.1 bacterium
TGATGACTACAGGACAGGCGGTCAGTTATGCCGAAAGGAGAGTCAAAGCCCATTTAGTCAGGGCAAAACGATGCATTTTAATGGCGGTAGGCGAAGAACCTATGGATAACGGCTGGTTTAACGATATTTCAGGTAAAGACAATATCTTTCCTAAACTTGACGCCTTAAGTTTATACGGAAAGGATATATGCTGAGACGCAAATCGAATATTAATTAATTTTACGCGAAATATGAATCTTATACTATGGTGGCATATGCATCAGCCGGAATACAGAAATGCAGGCGGCGAATATGCATTGCCATGGGTTTATTTGCACGCCGTCAAAGATTACATCGACATGCCGCTTAACATACTTTTCAATTCCGGCATGAAAGCCAATATAAATATTACCCCGGTATTAATAGACCAGTGGCAGGATTATAACTACCGCATAGAAAAAGCGCTCGCAGAAAAGAACGCAAGGAAGGCGCTCGATATTTTACCCGATAAATTTTTAAAACCGCTTTTATTTAAAAGCGTTGACGACGGCGGAGAAGATATAAGAAAATGGATGTGCGACCATTATATATGGTCGAATTATGAACAGATGGTATGCAGATTTGACGATTATAAGGTTTTATACGACCTTGCTTTGTCAGGTTCCCGTCAAAGGTACTTAAACGACGATTTTTATTTCGATTTGTGCGTATGGTTTCACCTGTCTTGGTGCGGCGAGTGCATGAAAAGATATGATCCCGTAATAAATTATTTAATAAGAAAAGGCTCCGGTTATTCCGAAGGAGACAGAAGAATACTGCTTGAAAGACTTTTAGAATGGATGAAATACGGTATTGCTTTATATGGATTTCCTGCGGTAAAAGGCGGAGAGCCTCCGGAAACGTTTCCAGAATATCCTAATATGATAGAAAAAAACAAACTTGAGGAATTAAAAGCCAGAAAAAAAGGCGAATACGAAATCAGTTTATCGCCCCATTATCACCCCATAATACCTTTATTGTTAGATATTCATTGCGGCGGAATTTCCGCTCAGATGACAGGAATATATTACGAACCGGTTGGATTTGAAAGATACGACGGCGGATTGGAAAGCGCAAAAAGACATATGGATTCTTTAAGCGGATATTATAAATATACCGCAAAAAAAAATAGCGTAAAAGCAATGTGGCCTTCGGAAGGAGCCGTTTCGCAAGAAACGCTTCAACTTTTTAGCGAATACGGCATAGACATATGCGCAAGCGGTGAAGAGCTTTTATCTTCCTCTCTTGGCATCGATGCTCATAAACCAGTTTTTTCTCAGGGGAAAAATATTATACCTTTGTATAGGGTTTATAAATGGAAAGATACAGGCGTCAAGATGTTATTCAGGGATTCCGGACTTTCCGACCTAATAGGCTTTACATATTCTAAATGGAGAGGAGACGATGCGGCAAATGATCTTGTCGATAAACTAAACGCTATAGACGACTTTGATAAAGACGCCGCGGTTTCTATTATACTTGACGGCGAAAATCCTTGGGAATACTATTACGAAAACGGTTTTTATTTTTTAAACGACCTTTATTCGTTGATATCTTCGTCTGTTAAAATTACGCCTCTTTTATTAAGCGAAGCCGCCGGCTTATGCAATGAAAACAGCATCTCATGTATGAAGCTCGACTATATCGTGCCGGGTTCGTGGGTAAACGGAAATTTAAGAATGTGGGTCGGCGAAGAACAGAAAAATAAAGCTTGGTCTATGCTTAACGACGCAAAAAACGTTTTGCTCGACTCGATTCAAGAGAAAAATATTAATAAAACGGATTTAGAAGAAGCTTTAAAAAATCTCATGTCTGCAGAGGGTTCAGACTGGTTCTGGTGGCTTGGTCCCGACAGTCCTTTATTTTCGCAGTCTTCCATGGAAAAAATTTTCAGGGATTTTTTAAAAAATATTTACGTAAAAACAGGTAAAAAAGTACCTGATTTACTGTATGAATCTTTGTCTTCCACAAAAAATCTTATTGCCGAAAAGGGCGGAATAATGAAAAGAGGCGGAGATCTGTAAATTTTAACTATATGACTAAATTTATCTTAGGATTTCATTGTCATCAGCCCGTCGGCAATTTTGATTTTGTTTTTAAAGAAGTCCATCAAAAATCTTATTCGCCCCTTATCAGAACCCTTTTCAGGCTTAATGTAAAATTTTGCCTGCACGCTTCCGGCGTACTTTTAGAATGGTGGGAAGAAAACGATTCCGAATTAATAGAAATAATAGCCGAAGGCGTAAATGCCGGATTAATAGAGCTTATAGGAGGAGGATATTACGAACCAATTCTTGCCATGATTCCGCCGAAAGACAGATTAAAACAGCTTGAAATGCTGAACATAGCTTTAAAAAGACTTTTCGGGATATATCCTTCAGGGGCGTGGATAACCGAAAGAATATGGCAGCCCGATATAATTAAAGATTTAAAATCGGCCGGATTAAATTATGCTTTTTTGGACGACTTTCAATTTTTTCAAGCGGGTATTTCTCCCGACTGTATAGACTCCGTTTTTAGAACCGAATACGGTGGAGAATACTTCGATATATTTCCTATACATGAAAGATTAAGATACAAGATACCTTTTGCCGAACCGTCGGAATCTTTAAACGAGATTTTATATCTAAACGGAAGACGTTCCGATTTGTCGGTTATGTTTGACGACGGCGAAAAAATGGGCGGATGGCCTGATACTTTCGACTGGGTTTACGGAAAAGAAGGAAACAAAGGCTGGTTGGAAAATTTTATCGATGAAGTCTCTTCAAAAGACGGGGACAGTCTTTATTCCGACATCATTTTCGAGCTTCCTTCAAATTTATTGTGCAATATGGAAAAAAGGAATCCGGTATATCTGCCTATTTCAAGCTACAGAGAAATGGGAGAATGGACTTTGCCACCGGCAACAAGAGACGCTTGCGAAAAAATAAAATCGAAGAATCCTTCAGCTCCTTTAAGTTCCGGCATATGGCATAATTTTTTAACCAGATATCCGGAATCTAATCTCCAGCATAAAAGGATGGTTAATTTAAGCCTAAAAATAGATTATATTCAAGAAACTTACGGTAAAAATCTTAACGAAGCCGACGCAGAACTTCTTAAATCTCAAGCTAACGATGCTTATTGGCACGGAGTATTCGGCGGCATTTATCTGCCGCATTTAAGGAGAGCGATACATAATGCGCTATTATCTTCCTACGTTTTTTATAAAGATGCCGTTAGCGGAAAAATAGAGATAGAATGTTTTGATTTCGACTCGGACGGAGAAAAAGAATTTTTGCTTTCAAACGATTTATGGTGTATAGTTTATAAGCCTTCGTCAGCTTCTTTTTCGGCATTGGATTATATAGGAAAAGGATTGATTCATTCTCTTGGCGACGTATTCTGCCTGCATGAAGAATACGACATCTTAAAAATAAAAGAAAAAAATTCAAAAGAAGAAAGCGCCGATAGCGATATAAAAAATAAAAACGGTTCGGAAGAAGAGCCGCCTAAGACGATACATGACGAAACTAAATATCCTTCCGATTTATCGGAAAATGATATTTTAACGCACAAAGGCATTCTTCCTTCTTTTGAAATTTTATTTGAAAACAAGCCTCTTTATTTTTCCTGCGCGGATATAAAAAATATATGCGAACATGACGGTAAAAATTATATATTTGTCGAAACAAAGGCGTATCCCGTAATTACCGGCGGCGGTGAAGCCCTCCGCGATAATAATTTAAATAATTTAACGGATATAAAAGCGGAAGGTATGCCCGATGAAATTTTAGGGCTAAGCATAAAGATAGAGGAGTCTGTATCTTTTTTCATAAAATCAAGGCCGAAAATTTCCGGAAATTTACAAGTCGTTTTCAGGTTTGCTTTCCCCGGCGGCGACGGCCCGGCAGTCAGCATAGATATGGACGGCGAAGTGAAAGGAATTAATAATATCATGAAAAAAAACAATGCATCCGGATGCGATAATTTTATATATTTGAAAGATTCATTCTGGGGCGGAAAAATAACGCTGAAAGAACGGTCGGACTCTAATTTTTTAAAAAATTACGACATCGTATTTAAGCCTTTGACGACTATGTCGCTTTCCGAAAACGGATACGAAAGGATTTTTCAGGGCATAGAGATAAGATATAATTTTAACTTAAATACAGAAGAAGATTTTAGTAGTATAATATCTATAGACGTAGAAAAAATAAATTAATAAAAAGCCTTGAATTTTTAAAAAGCATGCAAATAAAAACGGGTTTAAAATGAGCGAATTTAATAACGAAATATGGTTTGTAGGGGCGGAAATGTCTCCGCTGGTAAAAGCCGGAGGTCTCGGCGACGTAATGGGCAGCCTTCCTAAATTTTTGCTCAGGGCCGGCATTAACGTGCGGGTGGTAATTCCTTATTACAAAAATATAATTCCAAAAAATTTATTAGATATAAGGGAAACATATCCGGCCGGCAGAGTAAATTTCGGGGAAATTCCTTTTGAGTTTGGAATTAAAACCGGTTTTGCCTTGGGAGATATTCCTATCGTTCTTATAGAGCAGAATCATTTTTTTAACAGGGAAGAAGTTTACGGTACGCACGGAGGGGTTTGTGCATATAAAGACAACCTGTGGCGTTATGCAATGCTTGCTCATGGAACGGCGTACGCAATGAAAATTCTTGGAATACCTTTGGTCGTCCATACTCACGACTGGTCGGGAGGATTTGTTCCCGCCGTCGTAAGGCAGACGTTTGGAGATAAAAAAGTTTCGGTAAACTTAAGCGGTTCCGCCGAAGGTATTTTAAGCGGTAAATTGAGCAGGAGCGTAAGCGCAAAAGGATTAAGGCCCGCTATAGCCTTTACGATACATAATCTTGGTTATCAAGGCGTTTACGGTTTGGACGATTTTTACGATATAGGCTTAGATTTTAAATATAATTCTTCCGATGCTTACGAACATTTCGGAACTATAAACAGTCTAAAAGGCGGAATTAAGCTTTCCGATATAGTTACTACGGTAAGCCCGACGTATGCCCAGGAAATAACCGACAGCAGATTCGGCTTCGGGCTTGACGGCGAGCTTAATAATCTCCGCAATGCAGGACGTCTAAGAGGGATACTTAACGGCATAGATTTAGATTACTGGAATCCGAAAACCGACAGGTTTATAAGCTATAATTTAAATATTAAAAACGACGGATACGGAATTAAAGATTATGCAGAATGGAAAAAATTTAAATTAAATAATAAAAAGGCGCTTTTTTCGGAAATTTCCCTGCCTTTAAAAAAAGATAAAGACGGCAAAATACTTCCTCTTATTGGGGTCGTAAGCAGGCTTACCGAGGAAAAAGGCATAAACGAATTTTTAGACGCGCTTTTTAACTGGAGCGATTTTCCGTTTCAAGTAGTCATACTTGGAAGCGGCAAGGATTATATAGAAGGCAAAGCAAATTACCTTGCCGAAGTTTTTAAAGACAAAGTTTTTGCGCAGACCGGAAAATACGACGAAGCGCTTTCCCATAAAATATATGCGGCATCGGATATTTTCGTTATGCCTTCAAAGTTTGAGCCTTGCGGATTATCGCAGATGATAGCCATGAGATACGGATGTGTTATTGCGGCGGGCGATACCGGCGGCCTTCACGATACCGTTTCGGATATTACAAATCAGGATGCTAAAAATCCGTCCGGAATACTCGTTCAATATACCGATTCTAACGGAATCGCCTGGGCGCTTAATTCTTTGTACAATATTTATGCATCGGGAATAGGCGGAGAAGAAAACAGTAATTCTGCAGGCAAAGAAAAAGACGGGGACAGGGGATGGTCAGATATTGTTATTAATTCGGCAAATAAACATTTTGGGTGGGAAGATTCCGCAAAAGTTTACGAAGGTCTTTATTATGATATTATTAAATAATGTGGACGGCTTGCCGGTCAGATGGTATTTAACGAGTTGAATTCATTTACTTACTTAAAAATAGGAAGCATACTTTTGTCCGCCGCGGTATTAATTGCGTTTGCCGTCAAGAAACCGGAATTGAGCCGGTTTTTTGAAAAGGCGGGCGTTTTCGGAATATTTTTATTTGCGCTGTTTATTCCTATCAAAGACGGTTTTGCCGTTTTTGGAATGGTTGTAACCATAGCTTTTTTTATCGCTTATAAAATATCGAAAAGAGAACTTTCAATTCCTAAAACCGGTTTTAATATACCTATTATTATTTACGCTGCTATAGTAACGGCTTCTTTTTTTTGGACTTTCAGTATTGCCGACAGTTTTAACGAAGGCGGCGAAATAATATATTTTATTTTATTCTTTTTTGCCGCCGCCGAACTTTTAAATTCAAAAAAAAGAATAAAAATAATGCTCTACACTTTTACTTTTTCTATATGTATTGCAATAGTTTATGGATTTTTTCAGGGAATTATCATAGATGCGCTCCGCTCGCATACCAGACTTACAGGATTAATAGGCAACTGGGTCGGCTTTCCGGTGCAGGTATCTTACGGTTTGGTAGTAATTGTAACTTATTATCTGCTTGATTTTACAAAAAAAGACGGAGCGGACAAAATATCGCTCGTTAGAATAATACCGAAAGTATCGTATTTTATAATTTTTGGATTAATTTCAATTCTCGGCGTTTTCGACATAGTATTCGCAAAGGCAAGATCTGCATGGATAGGAATTATACCGGCAGTTTTTATTTTGATGTATTTAAAGTCGAAAAAACTTTTTATTGCGGTCCTTATTCTGCTTATATTATTTAATGCAGGGGTTTTTTCCTTGTCTAAAACATTTAAAAACCGTATTTTTTCCATGTTTAATCCTAAAATATATAAACTGGAACTTAAAAACCACGGCGATATAGAAAGCCATATAGCTTTGATAGAATCCGCATGGGCGGTTTTCAAAAGGTATCCTCTTACCGGCGTTGGCGTCGGGGCATTTTCTAAATATTTCGACGAGCATAAAAGCGTCAGATTTCCGTGGTATTATAATCCTAAAACCGGTAAAAAAATATACGACCTTTACGACAACTGGCCTGAAAACGGTTATATGCAGACGCTTGCGGAAACGGGCATATTTAGTTTTATTGCGCTTATGTGGCTTTTTTTTCTGGCTTTGAAAAATCCTTTTAAGTTATTTATTAATTCAAGCGATAATTTTAAACGAAAAACAGCGGCAATATTAATAGGAACGTCTATAGTTTTTTACGGTTCTTTTGCAGGCGTATCGAATATGTCTAACGACCAGCTTACTAACCTATGGCTTTTCTTTCTGGCGCTGTTTGCGGCGGCAGCAATGCTGCCCGAAGCGGAATCTTAGCATGCCGGTTTAAATTAAGGCGTTAATTTAATATAATATTTTTATGTTGTCTCAAAGAAGCAAAATCCTTGCGCAATATTTTTACGTTCTTACCGTTATTTTCGTTTGCGGCGCTTTTTTTCTGTCTTTTATTACGTATAACCTGGTAACTCCTCTTATAATAGGATACAAGCTTTATCCCATAGGTTTTTATTTATGGCTTTTAGCTCCTATAGCCGTTGTATTTTATTTACTGCTATTTTTATTCAGAATGTATTTAAATTTAAATACGAAAACATTAAAATCCGATATTGTAAGGCTTTTTGAAATAACGGCAATATCTATTTTTTTAATTTACGCAGTTCTTTTTATGTTTAAGGTTACTTATGTATCGAGGCTTTTTATAGGATATTTTGCTATATATGCATTTTTGTCGTTAATTCTCGCGGATTACGCAGGCAGAAAACTTTCCTTGAAACTTAAAAGGCGCGGTTATTCCATAAGAAATATAGTTCTGGTAAAAGGAGATAAAAATTCTGCGGGCGCGGGACGCGGATACGGGGGTAGAACCGGCGCTCAAGACGGCCTAAGCATAAGAGATATAATCTTATCGAGCGAATATCTGGGCGTAAAATTGGTTAAAGAGATAAATAAAAACGACTTAAACGGACTTATTGATTTTGTTTTAAATAATCCTGTCGATGAAGTTATATTCGATATAGAAGGCGGCGAAATCGACGATATAAAAGAAGTTACTTTACTGCTTGAGGAAAAAGGCATTGCAGTTAAAATACCCACGAACTTTATACCGTTTAAATATTCAAAAGTCGCTTTCGAAAAGGTGGGAAATTATCCCGTTATTTCGTTTTATACTTCGCCGGAAGACGATATAAGGCTTTTCATAAAAAGGCTGACGGATATAACGGGTGCGGTTTTTGCGGTTTTAATATTTTTCATCCCATCGTTAATCATAGCTTTTTTAATTAAACTGGATTCCAAAGGAAGCGTTTTATATAAAAGCAAAAGAATAGGCAAAAACGGCAGGCTTTTTACCTTTTATAAGTTTAGGACTATGTATTCGGGAAGCGACGAACTTAGGGAAGAACTTATAAAAGATTTCAGCAGAGACGGAATCGAAATAAAGCTGAAAAACGATCCAAGAATTACCAGGATAGGTAAGATTTTAAGAAAGACGAGTTTAGACGAAATACCTCAATTTTACAATGTTTTAAGAGGCGACATGAGCTTAGTAGGTCCGCGTCCTCCAATGCCCGACGAGGTAAAAAAATATTCAATAAAACAGAGGCGCAGGATTTCTATGAAACCGGGTATAACGTGTCTTTGGCAGATTAGCGGCAGAAGTATGCTTAGTTTTGAAGACAGGGTGGAATTGGACTTGAAATATATCGACGAATGGACTTTAAAATTAGATTTTATAATTATTTTAAAGACTATACCCGCTGTTTTATTTGCAAAAGGGGCGCTGTAATTTTACTTTATTAAAAAAATATATTAAAATTATTCAATTAAAAATTAATTTAAAAAAATATAAATCGGGAGAAAATTAATTTATGGGACAGAGTTTAACGTACAAAATTTTAAGCTCGCATCTTGTCGGCGGAAATTTAAAACAGGGAGAAGAAATTGCGTTAAAAATCGATAGAACGCTTACTCAGGATGCTACAGGAACTATGGCATATCTGCAATTTGAGGCAATAGGCGTGCCTAAGGTAAAAACCGAATTGTCGGTCAGTTATATAGACCACAACACTCTTCAAACCGGTTTTGAAAATGCCGACGACCACAGATTTTTGCAGACTATAGCGGCAAAATACGGAATATTTTATTCTAAAGCGGGTAACGGCATATGTCATCAGGTTAATTTAGAAAGATTCGGCATTCCGGGTAAGACGCTTCTGGGTTCCGACAGCCATACGCCTACTGCCGGAGGAGTAGGAATGATAGCTATAGGCGCAGGCGGGCTCGACGTTGCGGTTGCGATGGGCGGCGGAGCGTTTTATATGAACGTTCCCAAAGTAGTTCTGGTTAAACTTTCCGGAAAACTGCAGGATTTTGTTTCGGCGAAAGACGTTATTTTAGAACTCTTAAGAAGGCTGACCGTTAAAGGCGGTGTAGGCAGAATTTTTGAATACGGCGGCGAAGGAGTAAAAACGCTGAGCGTTCCCGAAAGAGCGGTTATTACTAATATGGGAGCCGAACTTGGAGCGACCACGTCTGTTTTTCCAAGCGACGAAAGAACTATGGAATTTTTAAAAGCCGAAGGAAGAATTCAGGATTATACTCCTCTTTCCGCAGACGAAGATGCCGTTTACGACGAAGTTATAGAAATTGATTTAAGTTCGCTCGAACCGCTTGCGGCAAAACCTCATATGCCCGATCAGGTAGTAAAAGTAAGCGAATTAAAAGACGTAAAAGTAGATCAGTCTGCAATAGGAAGCTGCACCAATTCGTCTTATGCAGACTTAATGACCGTAGCGGCCATATTAAAAGGGAAAAAAGTGCATCCCGACGTAAGTCTCGTTATTTCGCCAGGTTCCAAACAGGTCTTTGAAATGATAGCAAAAAACGGAGCTCTTGCCGATTTAATAGCTTCAGGGGCAAGGATACTGGAATCGACTTGCGGACCATGCATAGGTATGGGACAGGCTCCGCGTTCAGGCGCCGTTTCTTTAAGAACTTTTAACCGTAATTTTGAAGGAAGGAGCGGAACTAAGGACGCGAAAATTTATCTTGTTTCGCCGCAGACCGCGGCGGCTTCGGCGCTTACCGGTTATATCACAGACCCGAGAACGCTTGGAAAAGTTCCCGAAATTAAAATGCCGGAAAAATTCGATATAGACGATTCAATGATAATTCCGCCTTCTACTAAGCCTGAAGAAGTCGAAGTTTACAGAGGCCCTAACATTAAACCGCTTCCAGTTCAGCAGAAACTTCCGGAATCCATATCGGGAAAGGTTCTCCTCAAAGTAGGCGATAATATAACTACCGACCACATAATGCCGGCAGGCTCTAAAATACTTCCGCTTAGGTCTAATATACCCGCCATTTCTAAATATGTATTTGAAACGGTGGACCCTGCTTTTTCGGAAAGAGCCTTAAAAGAAAAAGGCGGTTTCGTAATAGGCGGCGAAAACTACGGGCAGGGTTCTAGCAGGGAGCATGCGGCGCTCGCGCCTATGTATCTTGGAGTTAAAGCCGTAATAGCCAAATCTTTTGCCAGAATACATTTTGCAAATCTAATAAATTTCGGAATATTGCCCCTTATATTTGAAAACCCCGCAGATTATGATAAAATAAAACAGGGAGACGAGCTTATCGCCCCTGATATTTTAAAAGAATTAAACGAGCGCAAGCCGGTTACTTTTATAAATAAGAGTCAGGGAAATGCGGAATATAAGTTTAAGTACAATTTAACCGACAGGCAGGTCAAAATAATAAAAGAAGGCGGATTACTTAATGAAACAAAGTCATCTCAGCAGCATCCGGCAACAATTTAATTAATGTTTTCATCCGATTTTAATAAAAATCTTAAGAAGGTTCTGGTCTCCTACAAAAAAGATGCCGATGCCGCGTTAAAGTCTGCGGAATACGTATGCGGACTTTTTAAAAAGAACGGCATAGAAGCTATAGTCAAGGCCAGTATGGACATTAAAAGTTCCGATACTAAAAACGTTGGACTCATAGTAGTCTGCGGAGGAGACGGAACCCTTTTAATTACGCTTGGAAAGATTTTTCCTAAACTCTCCGAAGTGCCGGTAATAGGAATAGATTTCGGCACGCTTGGTTTTTTGGTAGAAGTTCCTGAAAGAAAAAAGAAAGATGCTGTAGAAAGATTTTTAGACGGTACTTTAGAATTTATACCGAGAATGGTTATAGACATCGAAGTATTCAGAAAAGGCAAATCTATCGAAAAATTAGCTGCGTTAAACGAAGCAACTATCGCAAGAGAAAAAAGTATTCATGCAAGGGTTATTAATTTAACCGTTTTTGTAAACGGTTTAAGATTAAACGATTATAGGGCAGACGGCCTTATTATCGCCACCCCTACCGGTTCTACCGCTTATTCTTTGTCCGCCGGAGGACCTATAGTACAGCCCGACATGAGCGCTTTTATAATAACCCCTATCTGCCCCCATACGCTTTCCAACAGACCCATAATAATAAATCCTTGCGAACTTAAAATAATAATTTTGCCGCAGGAAAGAAATATTTTTATTTCCGCCGACGGAAGAGAAGGCTTAAAACTTGACAGCGACGACGAAATAATAATTAAAAAATATCCTTCCAAAGTTTATCTGTCTTCTTCTTTAGACAACGACTACTGGAATATATTAAGGACAAAATTAAACTGGTAAGATTTAAAGGTGTCAGATTTATTTATTTCATAAGATATATTAAGTTTATAACAAAGGTTTAGGGTTTAGAAAAGTGCTAAAAACTATAAAAATAAAAAATTTTGCCACTATAGATTTTTTAGAAATAGATTTTTGCGGCGGACTTAACGTTTTGAGCGGAGAAACCGGAGCCGGAAAAAGTATAATAATAGAATCTTTAAATTTTTTGTTCGGCAAGACAAAGGGTGCGGACGTAATAAGAACCGGCGAAAAAGACGGCTCAGTATCTGCATTGTTCGATTTAAATTCGAACGGTTCGATAAAATCCTCATTAAAAGATGTATTTTCTGAATTGGATATAGATATAGAAGGATTAATAGACGCAGAAAGTTCCGAAGATTTAAATCTTAAAAGAACCGTGGCGGATACCGGTAAAAGCAGATATTTTATAAACGGCGAGGCAGTAAACAAAAACCTGATAGAAAAATTAGGTGAAAATTTGTTAAAAATATTCGGGCAGAACGATAGGAGATTTTTAATAGATCCTGCAAGCCAGCTTGCTTTTTTTGACGATTTTTCAGACAATGAAACTTTGCTGAAAGAAACTAAAAAAATTTATAACGAAATCAAAAAAATATTATCGGAAAAAGAAGAAATAACAAAAAAAATAGACGGTATATCGCGCATAAGAACCTTAAATTCTTACATAGTAAACGATGTCGAAAATTTAAATATTAAATCCGCAGACGAAGAAGAGATTTTAAAGCAGGAACTAAAAAAGTTAGAAAACTCCAACGTTATAAAAGAACTTATTTTAAATTCCATAGATTTAATAGACGGAGATGAATACGGGATTTTAAAGCATCTGGCTTTATTAGTTTCCAATCTCTCAAAACTGTCCGAATTAGATCCGGCTTTTAAAAAAACAGATGCCTTGAAAAACGCCGAAACTGCAAAAATAGAACTGGAAGATATTCTTTTATTTATAGAAAAGTATTCCGCTTTAGAATTCGACGAAGAAAGGCTTAACGAAATACGACTTAAAATCGATTCCGTTATAGGTATAGAAAATAAATATAACGTTTCCGGTTTAGAAGAACTTCTAAAGCTGTATGACGAAGCAAAACTGGAATTAGGCGGCATTGCTGAACTTGAAAGAAGAATTTCAGAAATTGACGGCGAATATGAAAATCTTAAAGAAAATTTTTTGAGGGTATCCGAAGAATTGCATGCAAGAAGAATAAAATCCGCTTCTATTCTGGAAAAACAAATAGAAAAAGAGCTGCTGTTTTTGAAAATTCAGCCTATTTTTAAAATAAACATAGCTAAAACCGACTTTGAGAAAAGTTTTTCGGAAACAGGATTGGACGATTGCATTTTTATGTTTTCCGCAAACCCGGGAGAAGAACCGAAGGCGCTTTCTAAAGTTGCTTCGGGAGGCGAACTTTCCCGCATAAGTTTATGCATTTTAAAAATTTTAAATAAAAGAAAAGATGCGGCAACGTTTATTTTCGATGAAATAGATGCCGGAATCGGCGGCGACGTAGCTAATTTCGTAGGTTCGGCTCTTAAATCTATATCCGAAGCAAATCAGGTAATACTTATAACGCATCTCGCCCAAGTATCTTCGTTCGCCGACAGGCATTTTTTTGTTTATAAAGAAGTAATAAGCGAAAAAACATATACGCGCATAAAAGAGCTTAACGAAGAAGATAGAATAACCGAAACGGCAAGAATGTTATCGGGCGATTCAAAAGGAGAAGCAGCATTAATGCATGCCAAGGAAATTTTAAAAAACAGGGGGCGTTTCTAAATAAAAAAATATGTATAAAACAGGCAGACAAAGATACGAAAAAGGCGGAGGGGCTATTTTTTATCCTACCGAAATAGAAATAGAGGTAGAGACCGAAGAGGAAGAAAGTTTAAGCGTTAAAAGCAAAAACGGACGCGTTAAAAACCAAAAAATCGATAAAGAAACCGATACCGTAAAAAACGTTAAGACCGTTAAAATAGTCTTTAGAAAAGCGCTTATGTGCGACGTTAAATCTCTTTATAAACTTTTTTTGGAATACTCTAACGCAGGCGAGATGCTTCCGCGTTCTATGAGCGATATATATACCCATCTTAGAGATTTTTACATTGCCGAGATAGAATGTGAAACCGAAAAGGGCAATGAAAATTTAAACGGAATCGATAGCAAAAAAGTCTCGTCCGGATGCGAACCCGAAGTTATAGGGGCATGCGCGCTTGCCATAGTATGGGAAAATCTGGCGGAAATCAGGTCGTTGGCAGTAAAAAAGCCTTATACAAGGAAACTTATCGGTACGGAACTTATTAAAAAATGTGTAGAAGAGGCTAAATTTTTTAAAATAAACAATATATTTGCCTTAACTTATAAACCGCAATTTTTTCAAAAATCCGGTTTTAACGTTATAGACAAATCGGAACTGCCCCATAAGATATGGAGCGACTGTATAAACTGCGTAAAATTTCCCGATTGCGACGAAACGGCCGTAATGTTGAAAATATAGACAAAGCGTAATATATATATTATAATAAATATTATAATAATGGGGACGGAATTCAAAATGGAAGTAAATTAATACGTAACCATCGCAAATTTATAAAAAATGGAGGAATAAAAAAAGAGATGTTTAATATTTTTAAGAGAGAAGGTTTGTTCGGCGACATCAGCCAGATAACCCCCGATGAGGCATTTAAAAAATTATCGGAAGATAAAGAAAATAAAAATACGCTGGTAATAGACGTAAGGGAGTCTCACGAATATAACGGGAATTTGGGGCATATAGAAAATTCGCACTTAATACCCATTAAACTTTTGCCGCTTAAAATTCAAGAATTAGAGAAGCATAAAGATAAAGATATCATTGCGGTATGCCACAGCGGCGCCAGAAGCTATTCCGCATGCACTATGCTAAAAAGGCACGGGTTCAATAAGGTTCACAACCTTAAGGGTGGAATGCTTTTATGGAAAAAAATGGGATTAAAAACCCATATGTAAATTAATTATAATTTTTTTATTAGGCGGAACAATGAACGATAAAAATTTTCATGTTTTCGTAGTATCCGATTCTACCGGCGAAACAGCGGAAAAGGTTGCAAGGGCGGCTATATCGCAGTTTGCTATTCCTGAGGTTCGCCTTAAACGTTTCTTATTGATAGATTCGGAATTAAAGTTAAGGGAAATAATAACGGAAGCCGCAGAAAAAAAAGCATTGGTTATTTTTACTTTAGTTAAAGACGGGTTGAGAAATATTATGCTTCAGGAATCTGCTGAGAAAGGTATCGTCAGTATAGATATAATAGGCCCGGTACTTAATTCTATAGCAAATATCCTTAATCTTTTACCGGAAAGAAAGCCCGGTTTAATTCACAGGGTTAACGACGAGTATTTTAAAAGAATAGATGCCCTGGAATATGCCGTTAAACACGACGACGGACAGAGGATAGACGAAATTTTGGAAGCGGATGCCCTTATACTGGGCATATCAAGAACGTCCAAGACCCCGCTTTGTCTTTTTCTTGCCCAAAGAGGATTTAAAGCGGCTAATATTCCCATAATAGATTCTCAGGTTATAGACGATACGGTATTTAAAGTTCAAAGGAGTAAAATATTCGGTTTGTTTTCCGATGCGGGAAGAATTTCAAATTTAAGAAAAGAAAGGTTAAAAAGAATGGGACTGAGTCTTTCACAGGATTACGTATCGAAAGAATCTATAGAAAAAGAACTCGCCTATTCAATGTCTATATACGCTAAATTAAACGCATATATTATAGATATTACCGATAAATCTATAGAAGAAGTCGCCGCGGATATAATATCGCGCATAAACAACAAATAGTATCCGCCGAAATAATAATCGCGAATATGAAATTAAACTGACTCAAGACGGGCTGGCAAAAAGGAATTTTAAATTAACCGTTAAAGTTAAAAAAATATAAAGGAAATATAAAATATATGGCTGATGTAAATAAAAAAATAACGAAGGAGGAATTGCAGTGCGGCGTCAAAGGTGGAAGCCCGCTCTTTGATTCTGCCGTTTCAATTACCGAAGATTATTGTAAAAATAAAGGCATAGAGTTCGAGCTTTATATGTTTAATTCAAAAGTTCTCAAAATGGAATCGGAGGACGGCAGCATTTCTAACTACGTAAATGCTGAAACCAACGGTTTAAATATCAGGCTTTTGGACAAAAATAAGATGAGTTTTTCCTATTGCCTTGGATTAGAAAGCGATAAAATTTTAAACGCTTTAGACGGCGCTTACTCGCTTTTAAAATATATGGAGACGGACGAATTTACAGAATTTGCGGAAAAAAACGACTATTATAGCGGCGGCGGCGATATATATACTCCCGAAAAATTAGGCGTTTATTCCGAAGACGGCAAAGATATAGATATCGATAAAAAAAAGTCTTTACTGCTTGAAATGGAAGAAACGGCTTATTCATACGACAAAAAAATATATAAAGTAGATAAACCGTCGTATTCCGAGACATTAATCAATAAAAAATTTTGTAATTCAAAAGGAATCGACGTTTCTTCGGTAAAAACTTTTTACGAGATATTTTTGTCTGTTGCATCGCGAGACGGAGAAGATGCCGGTTCAGGCTTCGATTTTGATTTTTCCCACGGTTTCGGCGACCTGAAGTTTAAAAAAGCCGCTATGAATGCAGCAAAAAAAAGCGTGGATCTCCTTGGAGCAAGAACGGCAGCAAGCGGACATTATCCTGTCGTTTTCGATAACTATACTTCTTCGGAGATTATAGGAATATTAAAGCAATCATTTTACGCGGACAGCGTTTATAAAAAGAAATCGTTATTGGAAGGTAAAATAGGCAAAAAAATATTTTCCGACAAATTAGACATAATAGACGATGGACTTTTATACGGCGGGGCATTAACAGACATGTTCGACAGAGAAGGCGTAAAGATGAAGACAAAAGTTTTATGCTCTTCCGGCATTATAAATTCCTATCTCTATGATATCAGGTACGGAAAAATATACGGAGTAAGGTCTTCCGGAAATTCGGCGGGGCATTCGTTTACCCTTCCGCCGGACATAGGCTCCACTAATTTTTTTATAAAAAACGGCGAAGCTAATATTTTAGATATAATAGGCTCTATAAAAGAAGGATTTTATATAACGGAACTTATGGGTCTTCATATGGCAAAACCTTATACGGGGGAGTTTTCGCTGGGAGCCGCCGGATTTTTCGTTAAAAACGGAAAAATAGATTTTCCCGTAAAAGGAATAGCGTTAAGCGGAAATATTATGCAATTGTTTAACGGCATATCCGTGATAGCGAACGACCTGCGTTTTTTCGGTTCGGTCGGCTCGCCTTCTATATTGTTTGAAAATGTTCAGGTTTCAGGAAAATAAAAAACGGGGGAACATTTACTTTGGTAATGAAAATATTAAAAAGCATTTTTGGAACGAGCAACCAGAGGGAGATTGCCAGATTAAAGCCTTTAGTAGAAAAAATTAACTAGATCG
>DAHVOJ010000027.1 GCA_027318865.1 bacterium
CGTAGGAGCGGGAGTCATAACAGAAGTTATAGAGTAAATCAGAATGAGGATATAATTAAATTAATTCCGTCCACTAACTAAAGGTGAATAATAAACAATGAGAGAGATAATAACGCTTGCATGCAGTGAATGCAAGCAGAGAAATTATACCACGACAAAAAATAAAAAACTTTCATCGGAAAAATTATCCGTAAAAAAATATTGTAAATTTTGCAAAACGCATACGGAGCACAAGGAAACAAAATAAAAAGAAAATAATATAAAAGGCCAGTAGCTCCAACGGCTAGAGCATCGGACTCCAAATCCGAGTGTTGGGGGTTCGAATCCCTCCTGGCCTGCCAGTAAACTATAAATATTATATATAATTAATTTAATGAGAGAAAATAATATAAACTTGGGAATATTAAAAATGAAGAGTAATCCAGCCGCTGATTTCATAAAAAAAACTAAACAATATTTATATGAAGTCAGGGCGGAACTAAGTAAAATAGTGTGGCCGGAAAGAGATAAGGCTACAAAAACCACCTATGTCGTGGTAATTTTTATAGTACTTGTTACGGCCTTTCTTGGTCTGACCGATCTCTTCTTTTCAAAAATATTTTCGTATTTTTTTAAATTTTAATTAAAATAAATAAAAATAAATGACTAAAGAAGAAAAGGAAATACCGGAAGCAGGTATAGAATCGGGGATTGAAGCCGGCACTGATGAAATTGCGGCACATGAAGACGATTCTATTCTAAAAAGATGGTATGCGGTTCATACATATTCCGGTTTTGAAGATAATGTCAAAATGGCGCTTGAAGAAAGAATAGCCTCAAGCGGTTTAAAGGAATATTTCGGCGAAATAGTAGTTCCAAAAGAGGATATAATAGAAAAAACGGCTAAAGGCGGGAAGAAAAAAGTCAAAAGAAAATTTTTTCCCGGTTATATTTTTATAAAAATGAACGTAAATACCGATTCGTGGCATTTATTGAAAGCGACTCCAAAGGTTACTGGATTTGTGGGAGATCAGTTGAATCCTATGCCCGTTGACGAATCGGAAATGGAAAAAATAGTGGCGCAGATAACTGAAGGCGTTAAGAGACCTAAAGCAAAGATTGAGTTCTCGAAAGGAGACGGGGTTAAAATTATAGAAGGCGCTTTTTCCGGTTTTAACGGCATAATTAACGAAATAAAACCGGATAAAAGTAAACTTGAGGTTCTCGTTTCTATTTTCGGCAGAGCTACTCCGGTCGAGTTAGATTTTACTCAAGTAGAAAGAAATTAACTTTAAAAATAAGTAAAGAGGATAAATATTATGGCGGTAAAGAAAGTTCAGGCTATGGTAAAGTTGCAAATTGTGGGAGGAAAGGCTAATCCGGCTCCTCCAGTAGGTCCGGCGTTAGGTCAACACGGCGTCAATATAATGGAATTTTGCAAACAGTTTAACGAGCGCACCAAATCTCAGGAAGGAACCGTTATACCGGTAGTACTTACAGTTTATGCAGACAGATCGTTCGATTTTATTTTAAAAACCCCCCCCGCCTCAGTAATGCTTAAACAGGCGGCAGGTATAGAAAAAGGTTCTAAAGAACCGAATAAAAATAAAGTTGCGGTTTTAAAAAGGTCTAAAGTAATGGAGATAGCAAAAACTAAAATGCCGGATCTTAATGCAAACGAAATTGCTCCGGCTATGAAAATTATCGAAGGAACGGCGAGAAGCATGGGTATAGATATAACGGATTAAAGACTATATATATCGTATATATATGGAATCGATATAAACATTAAAGGAAGGAGATCATAAAGGCATGAAGAAAAGAGGAAAGAAATATATCGATGCATTGAAAAAAGCCGGCATAGAAAGCAGGGTTTTTACTTTAGACGATGCATTAAATATTATAGTTGATACTCATCACGTTAAATTCGACGAGTCTGTCGATACCGCTATCAATCTTGGAATCGATGTCAAAAAGAACGATCAACAGGTTAGGGGAGCGGTTCTTCTGCCTCATGGAACCGGTAAGAACGTTAAAATACTTGTTTTCGCCAAAGGTGAAAAAGAGCGCGAAGCACAGTCGGCAGGAGCCGATTATGTAGGTCAGGAAGATATGATTACAAAAGTACAGCAGGGATTTATGGATTTTAACAGAGTAGTGGCTACTCCGGATATGATGGCAAGCGTAGGAAAGCTCGGAAAAATATTAGGTCCGAGGGGTTTGATGCCTAATCCTAAAGTAGGCACCGTTACTTTCGAGGTAGGCAAAATAGTAAAAGAATTAAAAGAAGGCAAAATAGAATTTAAAGCCGAGAAAAACGGAATAGTGCAGGCTTCGATAGGCAAGGTATCATTCGGCTCTGAAAAACTTAAAGAGAACTTTACGGCGCTTCTCGAAGTCGTTAACAGATTGAAACCGGCTTCCAGTAAAGGCGTATATGTTAAAAAAGTTTCTTTATCATCCACCATGGGTTTAGGAGTTAACGTAGATACATTAAAACTGAGGATAATTTAGCATAAATAAATATAAAATATAAAAATTCGATATCGTCAATGACGGCAGGTATTTATAAATCCAGCCCAGACAAAAGAGCTTCAATATCCTGATTTTCTTTTAAATTGCTCTTGTTTTATTGACGTATTTGAGAAAATTTAAAAGAAAGGAGGGGATAAGAAAAATTGAAAAAAGAAAAAAAGAATCAAGAGATTGAGTCTTTAAAGCATAATCTTGAATCGAATCAGGCTGTTTTTATAAGCAGATATCAAGGATTGACAGTCGAAAAATTCAGTCTTTTAAGAAAGCAGATGCGAGGCGCAGGAGCATTGCTCAAAGTATTTAAAAATACCCTGAGTAAAATTGCTTTTAAAGATACCCATGCAGAATCTCTATCAGAATTTTTAAACGGGCCGAATTTTTTGGTATTTACTGACGAACCGCTTGCAAGTTCAAAAGCGCTGTCCAAGTTTGCACAGGAAAACCCGGACAATATCGAGCTCAAGGCCGGTTATTACCAGACAATCCTGGATAAAGAAGCAATTAATACCCTTGCCACGCTGCCTGCCAGAGATGTTTTAATTGCAAGATTCCTGTCTGTCGTAAAATCGCCGGAAGTGCGCTTAGTATTTACATTAAAAGTGCCTGTCGTAAACTTTATCAGAACATTAAAAGCATTGGAAGCAAAAAAATCGGCGGCGGCTTAAATAAAAATTAAAATTAATTAAATTTAATACTTATTTTAATAATATTATTATCGGAGGATAAAAAATAATGGCTATAACCAAAGAAGATGTTTTAAGTTATATCGAAAACGTTTCAATAATCGAGTTAAACGAGCTTATCAAAGCAATAGAAGAAAAATTCGGCATAAAAGCAGACCAGTTTGCAATGGCGGCTCCTGCCGGAGGTGCGGTAAATTCCGCTGCGGCACCCGCTCAGGCTGAAGAAAAGACTGAATTCGACGTTGTTCTTGCAAATGCCGGCGCCAATAAAATTCAGGTTATTAAAGTGGTCAGGGAACTTACAAGTTTAGGATTGAAAGAAGCTAAAGATTTAGTAGATGGAGCTCCCAAACCCGTTAAAACCGGAGCCAATAAAGAAGATGCGCAAAAAATGAAGGCAAAATTAGAAGAAGTCGGCGCTACCGTTGAAGTTAAATAAATAAAATATACATTCGTATTTAAGTTATAAAAAACGGGAGTTTAAATTTAAATGTCAAAAGCAAAATCCGAAGTAAACATAGAAAGCGGTTATCCCATAATTTTAAGGAAGAATTTCTCTAAAATCAAGAAGGTTATAGATAATCCTAACCTCCTTGAAGTTCAAAGAAATTCATACGAAAGGTTTTTGCAAAAAGACCTCTCTCAGGATAAAAGGCTCAATCTCGGCCTCGAAGGAGTTTTTAAATCCGTATTTCCAATAGAGGGTCTGAATAAGAATTTTTCGTTGGAATATAAGGGTTATACTATCGGAGAACCGAAATACAGCGTATATGAATGCAAACAGAAAGGTCTTACCTACAGCGCTTCGCTGAAAGTGTTGTTCGATCTTGTTACTTTCGAGCCCAATATTGATCCAAACGGAAACGGCGGTGCGCAGAGGGATATCAAAGATATTAAAGAGCAGGAGATATATTTCGGCGAAATTCCTTTAATGACTAATAACGGTTCTTTTGTTATCAACGGGATAGAAAGAGTTATCGTAAGCCAGTTGCAAAGATCGCCGGGAGTATTTTACGACAGCGATAAAATTAGAAGCCATGCTCAGGGAAAGCCTTTTTATACAGCCAGAATTATACCCTATAGGGGTTCCTGGCTAGATTTTGAATTTGATCAAAGGGATATGATTTTTGTCCGAATAGACAGAAAAAGAAAATTTCCCGCGACTATACTTTTAAAAGCCGTAGGATATTCAAAAGAAGGTATACTCGGAAGTTTTTACCAGATAGAAACATTCAGGATAGAGGGCGGAAAATATTTTAAAAGGATGCCTAAGGATTTTCTCGCCTTTACCAGGGCATACGAAGATATAATCAATCCAAAAACAAAAGAAGTTATTATCAAAAAAAACAGAAGAATAACAAAACCCCTTATTAACAAATTAGAAGAAGCCGGAATATATTTTTTACCGTGTGACGAATCGGATATTATCGGAAAATATCTTGCGGAAAATATAACGGACGGCAAAGAGGTTGTTGCAAAATCCGTTCAGCCTGTAAACGAAGCGTTATTGGAATCACTAAAGAGTATCGGTATAAATGAATTTAAAGTTTATTATATAGACAATATAAATGTTTCGGCTTCGGTTTTAGAGACTATTTTGTCGGATAAGGTTAACACAAAAGATGAAGCCGTAATAGATATCTATAAAAGAATGAGGCCCGGCGAGCCTCCGAATTTTACATCGGCAACGTCATATTTTGAAAATATGTTTTTTAATCCGGAAAGGTACGACTTGTCGGAGGTAGGAAGATTAAAAATTAATAATAAGTTAAATTTAAATAAGAGTTTAGACGACAGGGTTTTGTCTGCCGACGATATTTTAAACGTTTTAAAATATTTAATGGAATTAAAAGATGGGAGGGGTTCGATAGACGATATCGATCATCTTGGGAATAGAAGAGTGAAATCGGTAGGCGAGCTTTTAGAAAATCAGTTTAGAATCGGGCTTGTAAGAATGGAAAGAGCTATAAAAGAAAGGATGACGGTCCAAAAGCTCGACTCCCTGATGCCAAACGACCTTATTAATCCTAAACCGGTAAATTCTTTGATGAAAGAGTTTTTTGGCAGAAGTCAGTTGTCTCAATTTATGGATCAAACTAATCCGCTATCGGAAGTTACCCACAAAAGAAGGCTGTCTGCACTTGGACCAGGCGGTCTTACACGAGAGAGGGCTGGATTTGAAGTCAGAGACGTTCATCCGACGCATTACGGAAGAATATGTCCGATAGAAACCCCCGAAGGACCTAATATAGGGCTTATCGCTTCGCTTTCTTCTTATGCAAGAGTTAATGAATACGGTTTTATCGAAACTCCTTATAGAAAAGTAAAAGTAACCGAAAACGGAGCGGAAGTAACCGACGAAGTACATTTTTTGACGGCTATGGAAGAAGAAAAATACGTCATTGCGCAGGCTAATGCAGAAATAGATAAGAACGGATATCTTAAACACGAGTTGATTCCGGTAAGGCACAGCGGAGAAACTATAATGGTTTATCCGAATGAAGTGGATTATATAGACGTATCTCCAATGCAGCTTGTTTCTGTAGCGACGTCCCTTATTCCTTTTCTGGAAAACGATGATGCGAATCGCGCTCTTATGGGTTCAAACATGCAAAGGCAGGCAGTACCTTTATTAATGCCGGATCCTCCCATAGTAGGCACGGGTATAGAAAGAATAGTAGCTAAAGATTCAGGCGTTTGCATCTCGGCTAATCAAACCGGAACGGTAAGTTATGTCGATTCCTCGAAAATTGTTATAACTTCGGATAAAAACGATTCAAGCGGCGAGAAAGCAATTAATCATGAATACGATCTTGTTAAATTTCAAAGATCCAACCAAAATACCTGCTTAAATCAAAGACCGTTAGTCAAAGTCGGGGATAGAATCGTTAGCGGTCAGATTATTGCAGACGGAACTTCTACAAAAGACGGCGAACTAGCTCTTGGGCATAATGTGCTTGTGGCATTTATGCCATGGAACGGCTACAATTTTGAAGATTCTATACTTGTCAGCGAAAAATTACTTCACGAAGACGCTTTTACTTCTATACATATAGAAGAATTTGAAGTAGCGTGCAGGGAAACAAAATCAGGCAAAGAAGAGATTACCGCCGATATTCCGAATATAAGCGAAGACGCATTGAAAAATCTTGACGAAAACGGCATTATAAGAATAGGCGCGGAGGTAAAATCACAGGATATATTAGTCGGAAAAGTTACGCCTAAAGGAGAAACGATACTGACCCCCGAAGAAAAACTGTTAAGGGCTATATTCGGAGAAAAAGCTAAAGAAGTGAAAGATACCTCGCTGCGAGTGCCGCCGGGAGTTTCGGGCGTTGTAGTAGATATAAGAATTTTTTCGAGAAAGGGCATAGAAAAGGATTTCAGAGAAAAAGAAATTGAAGACGTCGAAGTTGCGAATTTGTCGAGAGAACTGGAAGAAAAACAACATTCTATTTTGAATAATGCTCTTCAAAAAATGAGGCATTTAATAATTAATAAAAAATGCAAAGCTAATGCAACTCTGTCATCCCCGGGACATAAATCTCTTACTATAAAAAAGGGAGACGTAATAACCGATACTACAGCCGCTAAATTGTCTAAAGACGATATATTCAATATAGAATTTGAAGGCAACGCAAAAAACCTTTACGATAAATTGAAGAAAATCGATGATGAATCTTTAGAAGATATCGATTTATTAAAATCTTATTATGACGAAAGAATAGAAAGACTGCAGAGAGGGGACGAACTTCCTCCAGGCGTTTTAAAAACGATAAAGGTATATATAGCTATTAAAAGAAGATTGTCGGTTGGCGATAAAATGGCTGGAAGACATGGAAACAAAGGCGTCGTGTCAAGAATATTGCCGCTTAACGATATGCCTTTTATGAAAGACGGCAGAATAGTCGATATGGTATTAAATCCTCTCGGCGTTCCTTCCAGAATGAACGTAGGTCAGGTTCTTGAAGTTCATTTAGGGTGGGCAGCTCATAATCTCGGTATGCGGATAAATAAAATTATAGAAGATAATTTTGGGCCGGAAGCCGTAAGACGTAAATTGCTTGAAATATTTACCGAACCGACCATGTCTCATTTTATTAAAGGATTAGACGACGAAGAGGTCGTAAATTTAGCCAGAAAATATAAAAAAGGCATATATATGGCTACTCCGGTTTTTGACGGAGCTAAAGAAAACGATATAAAAAACTATCTTAAACTGTCCGGAGTCGAAGAAACGGGGCAGGTCGAGTTTTTTGACGGAAGAACGGGGGAACGTTTCGATCGGAAAGTTACGGTAGGAATTATGTATATGCTGAAATTGCACCATTTAGTCGATGATAAGATACATGCAAGATCCACGGGTCCATATTCCTTGGTTACTCAACAGCCTCTCGGCGGAAAAGCGCAGTTTGGAGGACAGAGGCTTGGAGAAATGGAGGTATGGGCTATGGAAGCATACGGCGCTGCGCATACTCTCCAGGAGTTTCTTACCGTAAAATCGGATGACTCTGTTGGAAGAACAAGAATGTATGAAGCTATCGTTAAAGGCGATACCTCGTTTAGAGTGGGACTGCCTGAATCGTTTAACGTTTTAATTAAAGAATTGCAGAGCCTTTGCCTTAACGTAGAGCTTTTAAAGGAGGGAGAAAATGCCGATTGACGAAAATATAGAAAAATATTCAAATAAAGATATAGACGACACAATTACCGTAAGCCTTGACGATATTTCCGAAGACGAGGAGGTTATTGCCGCCTCGGAAGAAAAAGATATAGATTTGAAAAAAATATTTGAAAAATCGGGTAAAGGAAATTTTTTTCTAAACGACGGAGAAGGAATTAAAGATCCGTTAAGTTTTAACGCGATAAAGCTTGGAATAGCGTCTCCGGAAGTTATAAAAAAATGGTCGCATGGGGAAGTAAAGAAACCCGAAACTATTAACTATAGAACATTAAAGCCGGAGAGGGACGGTCTTTTTTGCGCAAGAATTTTTGGTCCTATTAAAGATTACGAGTGTAATTGCGGAAAATATAAAAGAATGAAGCATCGCGGCATCGTTTGCGAAAAATGCGGCGTCGAGGTTATTTCTTCCAAAGTAAGAAGAGAAAGACTGGGACATATAGAACTTGCTTCTCCCGTAGCGCATATATGGTTTTTTAAAAGTCTGCCGTCGAGAATCGGAAGCATTCTCGATATGACTTTAAAAGATATAGAAAGAATTCTTTATTTTGAAGCTTACGTTATACTTGAACCCGGAGATGTTTTAAAAATAGGTTTAAAGTACAAGGATTTAATAAGCGAAGAGAATTATCAAAAACTTAATAAAGAAGGCTATAGTTTTAAGGCAGGCATCGGCGCGGAAGCTTTAAAAGAATTATTAAAAGGGATAGATCTGGAATCGTTATCCAAAAGCCTTAAAGAAGAAATAGCCGTTTTGCCAAACGGGATTAAGAAGAAAAAGCTTGCAAAACAGCTTAAATTAATTGAAGCGTTCAGAACTTCCGGAAATAAACCGGAATGGATGATTTTAGACGTTATTCCGGTAATACCGCCTGATTTGCGTCCCCTTGTTCCGCTCGAAGGCGGAAGATTTGCAAGTTCCGATTTAAATGATCTGTACAGAAGAGTTATTAATAGAAACAACAGATTAAAGAAATTAATGGAACTTTCTGCCCCGGAAATTATTATTAAAAATGAAAAAAGAATGCTTCAGGAAGCCGTCGATGCTCTTTTCGACAACGGCAGGCGCGGACGCGTCATAATGGGGTCAAACAGGAGGCCGCTTAAATCCCTTAGCGATATGCTAAAGGGAAAGACCGGCAGATTCAGGCTCAATCTTCTGGGCAAAAGAGTAGATTATTCAGGAAGGTCGGTAATAGTGGTCGGCCCCGAATTGAAGCTTCATCAGTGCGGTCTTCCGAAAAAAATGGCTATAGAGCTTTTCAAACCGTTTATATTCAATAAATTATTACAAAAAGGCGTGACCGATACTCTTAAGACGACAAAAAAATTAGTCGATAGAGAAGCGCCCGAAGTTTTTGACGTGTTGGAAGAGGTTATAAAAGAACATCCCGTAATGCTTAACAGGGCGCCGACTCTCCATAGGCTTGGAATACAGGCATTTGAACCTATATTGGTGGAAGGCAAGGCAATTCATCTGCATCCGCTTGTGTGCGCCGCTTTTAACGCCGATTTTGACGGAGACCAGATGGCGGTTCATGTTCCGCTTTCGGTTGAGGCTCAAGTGGAAGCAAGAGTTTTAATGATGGCTACAAACAATATATTATCGCCGGCAAGCGGAAAGCCCATTATAGTTCCGTCACAGGATATAGTTCTGGGACTTTATTATATGACCCGCGAAATGCCGTTTGTTAAAGGAGAGGACAAGGTTTTTTCCGATCCTGACGAAGTTAAGTTTGCTTATGAAAACGGACACGCCAGCCTGCATGCGCGCATAAAGGTCAGAACAAAAGATAAAATAGAAACCACCACCGTAGGCAGAGTTATTCTGTATGAAATAATTCCCGAGGAAATTCCTTTTGAATTGATAAATACGGTTATGACCAAAAAAGAGATTACGAATTTAATAGATTACGCTTTTAGAGTATGCGGCCCGAAAAAAACCGTTATACTTGCGGACAAGTTAAAATCTATGGGCTACGAGTATTCTACGAGATCCGGCATATCCATTTGCATAAGCGATATGGAAGTTCCGGCAGAGAAGCATAAAATTATTAAAGACGCGACAAAGGCGGTTGAAGAAATAGAGAACAGCTATAAAGAGGGATTAATAACTAAAGGGGAAAGGTATAATAAAGTCGTAGATACGTGGGCAGGGGCAACCGATCAGATCGGCGGCGTTATGATGAATAAACTTGGGTTGCAGCAATATTCCGATAAAAATAATAATAAAAAAATACAGGGTAAAAGTTTTAACTCTATTTATATAATGGCTGATTCAGGCTCAAGAGGTTCGGAAACGCAAATAAGACAGCTTGCCGGAATGAGGGGTCTGATGGCCAAGCCTTCCGGCGAAATTATAGAGACGCCTATTACCGCAAATTTCAGGGAAGGATTAACCGTTCTTCAATATTTTATATCAACGCACGGAGCAAGAAAAGGGCTGGCGGATACAGCGTTAAAGACTGCCAACTCCGGATATTTAACAAGAAGATTAGTCGATGTTTCGCAGGATAACATAATAACCGAAGAAGATTGCGGCACAATGGACGGCATAATAGTTTCAACCTTGGTAGAAAGCGGAGAAACTATAGAGCCTATAGAGGAAAGGATACTCGGCAGAGTTGCGTTAGAAGATATCGTAGATCCGTTTTCAGGGGAATTAATCGTTAAAGCAAACGAAGAAATCAGAGAATCTCATTCGAATAAAATAAGCAATGCCCACATAGAAAGCGTTAAAATAAGGTCTGTACTTACATGTAAAGCAAAAAGCGGCGTTTGCATAAAATGTTACGGCAGGGATCTTGCAAGGGGTCATTTAGTCAATATAGGCGAAGCTATAGGCGTTATGGCGGCGCAATCCATAGGCGAACCCGGAACGCAGCTTACCATGAGAACGTTCCATGTGGGAGGCACGGCTTCAAGAAGGACAGAGCAGACCAGCATAGAAAATAAATATGAGGGAATCGTAAAGTTTAATAATCTTAACGTTATTAAAAATAGAGACAATGAATATGTCGTTATGAACAAAAACGGCTCTATAGTTATATTAGACGATTTAGGAAGAGAACTTGAAAAAATCCAGTTGACTTACGGTTCGAAGATTAAAGTAGAACCTAATGCCGTTGTTAAAAAAAATACGCTTTTGGCAGACTGGGATTCGTATATAAATCCTATAATCTCCGATATATCCGGTAAAATTAAATACGACGATATCAGGGAAAGTGAAACGATGCAGGAGCAGGTTGACGAAACCACCGGATTATCGAGAAAGGTGATTATAGAATCGAGGGATCAGACATTAAGACCTAAGATAATTATCAAATCCGCGCATCAGGAAAAATCCTATTTAATGCCCATAGGCGCCCATCTTTCAGTTCAGGAAGGGGATGAAGTTTTTGCAGGAGATATAATAGCAAGAATTCCGAGAGAAACCACTAAAACTAAAGATATTACCGGAGGATTGCCCAAAGTCGTAGAACTTTTTGAGGCAAGAAAACCTAAAGAATGGGCAGTTATTACCGAAATAAGCGGAAAGGTATCTTTCGGCCGCGATTTTAAAGGAAAAAGACGGGTTATTGTAACTCCGCCTCATGGAGAACCAAGAGAATATCTTATACCTAAGGGAAAACTCGTCAGCGTTCATGATGGAGATTACGTGAATGCAGGAGAGCCGCTGATGGATGGGTCCCCTAATCCTCACGATATATTGAAGGTTCTCGGCGAAAAAGAGCTCGCTAAATTTTTAGTCGATGAAATTCAGGAAGTTTACAGACTTCAAGGCGTTAAAATTAACGACAAGCATATAGAAGTAATAGTCAAACAAATGCTTAAAAACGTCAGAATTAAAAACTCCGGCGATTCAAAGCTGCTCGAGGACGAAATTGTAGATAAAAACGTGTTTGACGCGGAAAACGAAAGAGTAATTAAAGAAGGCGGGGTTCCTGCAATAGCCGAGCCTGAATTAATGGGTATAACTAAGGCGTCGTTAAGTACGGAAAGTTTTATTTCTGCGGCGTCTTTCCAAGAGACTACGAAAGTATTAACGGAAGCCGCAATACATTGTAAAGTCGATGATCTGAAAGGTCTAAAGGAGAATGTCATTATGGGGAGGCTTATACCCGCCGGAACGGGATTCGAAAAATATTCGTATCTCGATGTTGAAACGCATAAATAAATTTAAAAATTATAAAAAATATATTGACAAAAAGTTTATTAAATATTAAAATTTTAAATTCCACTAATTAAATATAATATGAAGATAAAGGAGTAAATGTGCCGACGATAAATCAATTAATTAGAAATGCAAGGAAAAAATCGGTCAAAAAAACGTCTTCTCCCGCGTTAAAGGGTTCGCCGCAAAAAAGAGGCGTCTGCGTAAGGGTTTATACGACAACCCCTAAAAAACCGAACTCCGCTCTGAGAAAAGTGGCTAGGGTCAAATTAACCAACGGAATGGAAGTAACTACTTATATTCCGGGAGAGGGACACAATTTGCAGGAACATTCGGTCGTTTTGATAAGAGGCGGAAGAGTTAAAGACTTACCAGGCGTGAGATACCATATAATCAGAGGCGCTCTCGACTGCGTCGGCGTTAACGGCAGAAAACAGAGCAGGTCTAAGTACGGTACTAAAAGGGCCAAATAAATAAAAGATTAAATAAAATAATATTTAATAAGCTATAGAAAATAACATATTAACGAAGGAGCTAAAAAATTGTCGCGTAGAAAAAGAGCTGTTAAAAGAGCAATAGACGGCGATCCTAAATTCAACGATAAAGTGGTTCAGAAGTTTTTAAATAAACTTATGTACGACGGAAAGAAAAGCGTCAGCGAAAAAATATTCTACAGGTCGCTCGATATCATTGCCGGAAAAACTAAAGACGACGGATTTAAGATTTTTAAACAGGCTATAGAAAACGTCAAGCCGGTTTTAGAGGTTAAGGCAAGAAGGATAGGCGGTTCTAATTATCAGGTTCCCGTAGAAGTAAGGGCGGACAGAAGATTATATCTGGCGATCAGGTGGATTATAGGTTATGCCAGATTAAGAAACGAAAAATCGATGGAAGAAAATCTTGCGCTTGAATTGCTTGATGCGGCAAATAATAGAGGCAGTTCTATTAAAAAAAAGGAAGACACTTTTAAGATGGCTGAAGCTAATAAAGCTTTCGCTCATTTTAAATGGTAAGGGGAATATAAATGGCAGATAAGATATCGTTGGATAAAACAAGAAATATCGGTATTATGGCTCATATAGACGCAGGAAAGACTACTACGACCGAAAGAATTTTGTATTATACCGGCGTTAATTATAAAATAGGCGAGGTCCATGAAGGAACGGCAACGATGGACTGGATGGAACAGGAGCAGGAAAGAGGAATAACTATTACGTCCGCCGCTACTACTTGTTTTTGGAAAAATCATAGAATTAACATTATAGATACCCCCGGGCATGTGGATTTTACTATTGAAGTCGAAAGGTCGTTAAGAGTTTTAGACGGCGCGGTCGCCGTTTTTGACGGAGTCGCAGGAGTCGAGCCTCAGTCGGAGACGGTCTGGAGGCAGGCCGATAAATATAAGGTTCCGAGGATATGTTTCGTGAATAAAATGGACAGAACCGGAGCGAATTTTTTGAGATGCGTCGATATGATAAGAACAAGGCTTAACGCTGTTCCCGTCGTAATGCAGATTCCTATGGGATTAGAGGAAAATTTTAAAGGTATAATCGATATAGCCAAAATGAAAGCATATTTATATAAAGACGAAACTCTCGGCGCCGAATACGATATTATAGATATTCCCGAAGAATATATGTCCGATGCAAAAAAATATCACGATGAATTTATAGAAAGAGCGTGTGATTTTAACGATACATTGATGGAAAAATATCTCGCCGGCGATGAAGCGGATGTAGAAGCGTCTAAAAAAGCCATAAGGCAAGCCACCTCAGAATTCAAAGTAGTTCCCGTTTTCTGCGGCTCGGCTTTTAAAAATAAAGGAGTTCAGCCCCTGCTGGATGCCGTAGTGGACTATTTGCCCTCACCTCTCGACGTTCCCCCGATGGTGGGAATAAACCCTAAAACAGAAAAAGAAGAAGTAAGGCGTCCTTCGGACGACGAACCTTTTTCGGCTTTAGCTTTTAAGATAGCTTCCGACCCTTATACCGGACAGCTTACTTATATACGGGTTTATTCGGGAGTTCTTGCATCCGGTTCCTATGTATATAATTCTGTTAAGGATTCTAAGGAAAGGATAGGAAGACTTTTAAAAATGCATGCTAATAAAAAAGAAGAAATTAAAGAGGTGCATGCCGGAGATATTGCAGCCGCAGTCGGTTTACGGAATACGACTACCGGAGATACGCTCTGCGACGAGTCAAACATTATAGTTCTTGAATCTATGGAATTTCCCGACCCCGTTATTTCTGTTGCTATAGAACCTAAAACAAAAGCGGATCAGGAAAAATTAGGTTTATCCCTGCAGAAGTTGACCATAGAAGATCCTTCCTTTAAAGTAAAAACAGATTTGGAAACCGGACAGACGATAATTTCGGGAATGGGCGAGCTTCATCTTGAAATAATAGTCGATAGGTTAACCCGCGAATTTAAGGTTGACGCAAATGTCGGTAAGCCTCAGGTTGCATATAAGGAAACAATTAATAAAAAAGTGGAATCCGAAGGAAAGTTTATACGCCAATCAGGCGGAAGAGGACAGTATGGGCATGTCTGGCTTGAGGTAGAACCTCTCGGAAAGGGCGCGGGATACGAATTTGTCAATAAAATTAAAGGCGGGGTAATTCCTGCAGAATATATACCGGCAATAAATAAAGGAGTAGCCGAAGCTTTGACGACCGGAGTTTTAGCGGGTTATCCCGTAGTCGATGTCAAAGTATCCGTATTTGACGGGTCGTTTCATGACGTAGATTCATCGGAAATGGCGTTTAAAATTGCGGCATCTATGGCATTTAAAGACGGCGCAAAAAAAGCTAATCCCGCTCTTTTAGAACCTATAATGAAAGTAGAAGTTTTAGTTCCCGAAGAGTTTATGGGTGACGTTATCGGAGATTTAAATTCAAGAAGAGGTAAAATATTAAATTTAGAAGCCAGAGCGGGCATTCAGGTAATAAATGCAGAGGTTCCTCTTGCTCAGATGTTCGGTTATTCTACGGATTTAAGGTCAAAAACTCAGGGCAGGGCAAATTATACTATGGAATTTTTGAAATATGAACAGGTGCCTAAGGTTATATCGGAAGAAATTATAGCTAAATCGCAAGGTAAATAGATATATTAGGAGGAGAACTAAATGTCCAAAGAGAAATTCGACAGATCAAAGCCTCATGTCAACATAGGAACCATAGGTCACGTTGACCACGGCAAAACAACTTTAACCGCGGCTATCACCAAGGTTCTTGCAAGAAAAGGACAGGCAACCTTTAAATCATACGATCAGATAGACAACGCCCCCGAAGAGAAAGAAAGGGGCATCACGATTGCAACGTCCCACGTAGAATACGCAACCGATAAAAGGCACTATGCCCACGTGGACTGCCCGGGTCA
>DAHVOJ010000028.1 GCA_027318865.1 bacterium
TAAAGGAGATGAGATTAAGAAATATAAGCGACACCGAAACCGCCAATAGATTCTTAAAAGAATATCTGCCCGTTTTTAATTCTAAATTCAACGTAATTCCTTTTGACAATACCGACGTTAATATAAAGATAGGCGGCGAGGTAGATCTTAATTCCTATCTTTGCATTAAGAAACAAAGAGTCGTTAAGAACGACAATACCATCTCGTACAATACTAAAATCTACCAGCTTAAACCCCTCATAAGGGCAAAGATGGTAACGGTCGAAGAGCATATGGACGGTTCCATACATATAAAATACAACGACGCTTATCTTGACCATAAAGAGATAATGCAAAGGCCGATTAAATCGGCAGAGAAAGTGGTCGGAATAAAGAAAAAATATATACCTCCTTCGGATCATCCATGGAGAAAATCGTTTAAAGAATATTTTCAACCTAAACTTTCGCAGATGTCGGATGAAAAATGAATCCCTCCGCAAACTCTTTTCGCTATGCTCAAAGAGCATTGCTTCGGGTTTTCATCCGACATGGACAGTATATTAATTTTAACCAAAAGAGGACATTTCTAAATTGCTAAAAAGCGGACATTTCTAAATTGCCTTGACAATATTTTTTTTAAATATTGAAATTATAATACGAATAAATTATAATACGAATAAATGAAATTAATACATTCCGCGATTAGAACAACCGACCTTAATAAATCGTTAGATTTCTACGTCGGTATTTTCGGATTTACCGTCAGGGAAAAACGCTATATACCGGCGCATAAGACGACTTTAGTTTTTCTTAAAGGTTTGAATGCCGATTTTGAAATAGAACTTATAGCAGACGACAATCCAAAACCTATTGCCGACTGTGAAAATTCTTTCGCTCATCTGGCGTTTCAGACCGATAACATAGACGAAGACTTTAAGAAAATGAAAGATGCCGGCGTTATTTTTTTAAGGGAGCCTTTTTATTCTATGGATAAAAGCATGAAATTGGCTTTTCTTGACGATCCAAACGGCATAATGATTGAAATAATAGAATATTTGAAAAAATAGCCCGCTTTTTAGGGCGGGCGCCTTAAGGGAGGTGCTTTTACCGCTCTTTTACTGCTTTATATGTGTTAACTTGAGAGAGAAAAGCCTTAATTAAGTTTAGAACGCTATTCTTGCCTGCAGGAAATAGGCGTTCGTTTGTCCCATCCACTGACCGTAATCTAAATAATCCATATTTGTCGAAGGCAAACTTCTATAGTTGCCGGCATTTAAAAACTGATAATTCTGCCAGTCGGCGGTTAGAGTGACATGGCTGTTAAGGCGATATGCAATACCGGCTACGCCTCTTTGGAAATCGAAAGGATTTCCGGACGGCAAACCATTACCGACAGAATTGTAATTAGTAGTTGCATAATAATATCTTTGTATAAGCCCGAAAAATCCAAATTTGCTGTTTGGAATATTGTAATACCCGAATGCGTCGTAACCGTGTTCGGTTGCGTTATGATTATTGTATAAACTGAATATTGCCGGCATGGTGTTTACAGCATAGCAACTGTAAACGCCCCCCTCTATCCCGCAATAACTATCGCTATCGCCGCTTTCCCCAGCTCCAGGCTCTACAACATGATTTATAGCATAATCGTATTGCAAAGCAATATTGGCATTCGGGATTTTATAATCGAGCACGGCGGAAACCCTTGTTTCGGGAATATTAGTATTTGGACCGGAAACGGCATCTCCAAAGTTTGAATTGTCTTCAGCCCAAGCGTAATAACCGCTGATACTCGGTCCATTTAAACCGGAATCCGCTCCAAGAGGATAAAGAGTTAATCTTGCCTGAGGCGATTTCTGGTCCACCGTTTCGTTTGCATGAAATGCCGCATTGTCAAAGAAGCCGGCGTTATATGCAAGGTAAACCCTTCCGTTAGACCTGTATTTGCCGGAAACGCCGAGTCCAGCCTGTGTAGAGGTTACGTTTAAGAAACCCCACGGAGTTCTTTCCGCTACGTGATAACCTAATAAGCCGTCTTCCCATGCGACCATAGGGGTCGGAAACTGACCTGCTTTAAGGTTAACCGTCCAACCGTTTGCATCGTAAACATGGTTGAACTGCAAAAATGCGTATTTCAGCCTGAAATACTCGCTTCCGTTCGTACCCGAACTGTTATCCGTTTTTAAAAAATTAGGCGTAACTTTTAAAAACCAGTTATCCTGATGATACAGAAATATTAAATACGCCCTGTTTACGTTAAACGCGTTGTAGCCGTTATTGCCGGTTGCAGGCGGATTTTCTTCAAGTTGCATTGAACCCTCGGTTAATCCTGTCTGGGTATAATACCCGTAGCCCATATAAACCAATGCACCTAGTGAAACATGTTTCGTCCAAGCCGGAACCGAGGCGGTCTTAACTTTTTTTAACGAAACTTCCAATTTTTTTTCCGTAGCTTTCAAGTTTTTAATCTGCCGGTTTGTCTTTTTTACGTTCGGCTTCAACAACTGATTGATGACGCTCTGCCCCACTTTTACCCTTCCCTGTCCGGGTTTTAAGAATATCTCGCCCATATTGGGGTTTTCGTAAAGGGCGGCTCCGGATGCGTAAACCGTTCCTGCCCCGCTGAACGCAAAGACTAATGCCAGAACTGCCGCTATTGCAAAAACAAACGCCGGCACTATGTTCAATCGCATCGTCTTTTTTGTCTTGTTAATTTCGTACATAACTTCCTCCTTTCTTTTAGTTTAGTTTGCTTTATTTATATGAGTTCCGGAAAAAAGGTATCAAATTAATATTTTTCCTCTTTTTCCGACCTCTTTTCCGCTTTCATATTATTCTAACAAACGAATGTTACAAGATTATGACAATTATGTTAAATTTTCGTAACAATATTTTTAGTATTTCCGTTAAATAAAAAATTGAAGGCGTTATTTTATGATTTAATTTTAAATATAGAAATGCATTGCGGGAGAAAAACCTGCGTAAAACGAATTTCATTAAAATAAAAACGCCGCTTTATTTATTCTATTATCGTCCGGGGGTGCCGGCTGAACGATAAAAATAAAATAAAGCGGCGAAAAAGGTTAAGCGCCATACCTTTTATTCTTCTGCCGATTTTTTAACCTGCAAAAGTTTTTTCGTTATATCTATGAAAAGAACAAGAACGCCTATGCTGAAAACTATATCTCCGGGAACTCTTAACCACAGCCACAGGTCGGTCTTGTCGTAAAAATAGATGCTCCTCGAATACCAGTAGCCGTGTTTAATCGAAGCCGCGAACTGCATAAAGCCTTCCGGCAGGAAATTAAAGATAACCCATAGAATCATGCCTACGTTAAAGCACCACAGGGCAACTCTTCCTGCGCCTTCCGTCCATTTGGAAGGTTCGACTATCATCCTTAAGACATAATAGGACAATGCGATGCCCAGAAGGCCGAAAACTCCGAATAAGGCAGTGTGTCCATGGTTTATCGTTAAATACTGGCCGTGTTCGTAATAGTTCATTAACGGAGTATTGATTAATGCGCCGAAAACGCCTGCCCCGATAAAGTTCCAGAACGTAGAAGCCTCTAAATATTTAAACGATAAATCCTGCGGAAACGCTTTGCCGGCTTTTACAAGGATATTTTTCTCGTAAACCGCCTGCATAGTTAAAAGCAGCAGGGGAATAACCTCGAGGAACGAGAACATAGAACCGAGCGCAATCCAGATAGACGCGTCGCCTATGAAGTAAAAATGATGCCCCGTTCCGATAATGCCCCCTAAAAATATAAGGATTATCTCAAGAAGCAGTGTATTTTCTATAGTCGTTCTTTTCACGAGACCCTGCGAAAGGAAGAAATAGCCTATAACCGCAACGGCAAAGAATTCAAAGGTTCCTTCGACCCATAGATGAACGACCCACCATCTCCAGAAATCCGTTATAGTCCAATTTTTGAGAATCCACGCAAGCGGAAACATTCCGAATACGTACATCAAGCCTATAGTAACGGCGCTTATTAAAAACAGCCTTTCGACGCTCCATTTATCGGTATTTTTTATGAAATGAGGCCTTAGCGCCCTGTAAAGTATTACCACCCACAGCAGTAAGCCTACGAATACGATAATCTGATTGAGCCTTCCCAACTGCAGATATTCAAGCCCCTGATTGCCGAGGAAAAACCATAAGCCGTTATGAAAATAGCCTTTGGCTCCCAGATACATTCCTACAAGAGCCGCAACTCCGTCGATTAATAATGCCCACCAGAGAAAATCGATAAAAAACGACTGCCATTTTGCTTCTTTTCCGCCGCCTATATATTTAGAAACGAATATACCGGCGCCGAGCCATGTCGAAGCGATAAATAAAATCGCAAGCTGAATATGCCACGACTTAACGATATTAAACGGCAAAGCGGTAAGAGTATGAATTCCGAAGAACGACGCTCTTTCCGCATAATAATGCGCCAGAAGCATACCCGCTATAATCTGCAAGCCGAGCAGGAAAACGCCTAAGAAAAAGAATTTGGCGGATTTTTTCATCGAATGGGTAATTTTAAAACTATCCAGGTCCACCATCGGCTTCCAGTTTTCGAGCATTGCGGGAGCTTCCTGCCAGCCCGGAGAAATATAGTTAAGGAAAAACCAGATTACAAGACCCGCAAGGGCGATAAAAGTCGCCATAGATGCAAAAGTCCACGTATAAAGATAAGTCGGCGGTGTATTGCCCGCGCCTCTGCTGTATGGCCAGTTGTTGGTATAGGTATGGTTAACTCCCGGTCTTAACGTCTCGGCGCTCCACGCCGCCCACGAATAAAATTCCACTATCCTTTTTATATACTGTTTGGAAGGCACCAGATTTTTTCCTATTCCGAGGTTCCGGTCGCCTTTTGTGTAAAGATTTTCGATTCTCTTTTGAATCTTCCCCAAAGCATATATCTCGCCGGGCGTGTAAGTCAAAAGTCTGCCTGCCTGAGAAAATCTGTTTTTCTTTATTTTAGATATTACGAGAGATTTTATGTAATCTTTATCTCTCGGAGAGATTTGAGCGAAAGGCTTCTTATAAAGTTTCTGCGCCTCGAAGTCTCTGTAGTACTTAACCTCCCTGTGAATATACTGGCCGGTAAAGTCCGGCCCGAAATATGCGCCGTTGCCGTAAATAGAGCCGTAATCCATAAGGTCGAATTCCTGAAACCTCGCCTTTCCGGCAACGATATCTCTTCCGGTAAAGACGGTCCTGCCTTTTTGAGTTACTACCCGCGCCGGAATAGGCGGCGCGCCGTAATATACCTTGAACGTTCCGTAAACCAGTATGGCCACTAAAACGATAATCGTAAGCGACAACGTAATCTTTAAAAATTTGTTTACCGCTTTTTCGTCATAATAAATGCCTTTTTCCATAAACTATCCTCTTTTCATTTATTACAGTTAATTAAAATAAATTAAATCCGACAGAGAGCCTTAAATGTTTTCACCCCCTTTTATTATCGTTTATTTTTTTATTTTTCATTTTATCTTGGATATCCTGCGCCTTTTTTAATTCCGCCGTTATGATTTTTCTGTCTTTTTTGTTTAAATGATTGAACAATAACACAAAATACATCGTTCCGGTAGGATTTTTCAGAAAACCGTTTACGTTTTCCTTATAAACTTTTTTTACGTCGGAATAGGCGCCTGAAAGGTCTGGACCGACATGCCCGCCCTTAACATTTAAAGTCCTTATATTATGGCATCTGACGCACCCTAATTTATAAAATATTTTTTTTCCTGCCGGAGCGATAACCTTTTTAGAATTTAATCCGATTCCGTCGGATACCCTCAAAGAATAATATAATTCTACAAAAGACAGCGAAAGGATAATAATCAATCCTGCAATAGCAGTTACCCATATCGCCGTAAATCTTTTGTTGAATTTTGGTAGAATCGCCATAATAAATTAATAAATTAAAATAAATTATTTCAAGTTTGTTAAATTATAAAAAATTTAAAAAAATAAACGTTATGACTTTTGTCACATTTTTATTTTTTATAAAATTATTTGATTTTATTAATGTGACAAAAATCATATATTAAACGTTCAAAATTAGGGATAATAGAACTATAAGTTAAAAAATAAATAACGGAAATTTAAAATTCAAGGAGAAATATAAATGGAAACCAACGAGGATGTTTTACTTTTAAAGAGCGTAGGCGAAATTGCATCGGAAAATCCGGAAAAAATCGGGGTTTTTAAAAAATACGGCGTGGATTTTTGCTGCGGCGGTTCAAAGACGCTAAAAGATGTATGCGAAGAATCCGGCATAGACCGTCTGCTTATAGTCGATGAATTAAAAAGTCCTTCGACGGCGGAAAACGACGATAATTATTCGTTAAGTAAAAAAGCGAACGACTGGGACGTTAATTTTTTAATAGACTATATAGTTAATATACACCATACGTTTTTACGGGTTCATATTCCGGAGGCCGAAGGTTATGTCGAAAAAATTGCAAACGTTCACGGAAAGGGACACCCGGAACTTCTTAAAATAAGGGAGCTTTTTACTAAAATGTCGCAGGCTATGTTCCTTCATTTAGACAAAGAGGAAGAAGGGCTCTTAACCGATATAAAAACGGGGAAAACCGAAAGCATAAAAAAAGAAATAGAAGATGCGCTGTATTACCATAAATACGTAGGGCATATCCTGAAAGAAATGCTATTTTTAAGTTCGGATTATTCGGTTCCGCAGGACGCCTGCGCTTCTTATAAGCACGCATACGAACTGCTGAAGAAAATTTCCGACGATATAATGATTCACGTTCACTTGGAAAATAACATTCTTTTTAAAAAAATTTAGGCAAAATTCAAATCGGATTCCGAGAGTTTATTTTTGAAAGTATTGTTTGCAAAATCGGCGATAAAATAAGAACTTAGGGCTTTTGTCAGCATTTTTTGAATATCGAGCCACATAAAATGCACGTCGCAATTGCCTGCGTTCTGACAGGAAGATTTATTAACTACGCATCTGTTCAGAACTATAGGCCAGTCTATAATTTCGACGACCATTTTTATGGTAATATTTTCGGGCTGGGCGTTAAACGTAAATCCGCCCTTAGTTTCGATAAAAGAATGGACAAGACCGCTTTTTGCAAGCGTTTGAAATATCTTCGACATAAAAGAAGCCGGTGAATTCGTGTTTTTAGCTATATCTTTTACGAAACATACCATTCCCGAAAGAATACATAATAGTCGATCCGGTTTTAAAAACGATTGACACGTTCGTTAAAGATAAAAAAGACTTAAATTTAAATTTAAGTCTCGCCAAAAATGAAAAATTTTTCGTCCAAATATTAAAATTAGATATAAAACTTGAAGAAATATTTAAGATGGATTAAGTGAAAAACTTCCGCTTGTGATACGAGCCTGCCGGTAAAACGGCTTAAATATTAAAAAAAATGATGAAAGAAGGATTAATGCGCTTCGGCCCAGTTTTTTGCGGCGCCGATATTGATAGTCAGCGGAACGTCGGACAGAAGGTTGCGGTCGGTCATTAAGGGGGTGATGATATTCTTAATATCGTTTAGTAAAGGTTCTTCGACTTCGAATATAAGCTCGTCGTGAACCTGAAGGAGCATTTTTGCGGATTCTTTTAATTCCGGCATGCTTTGAAAGCGTTTATAAATATTTACCATGGCAATTTTAATTATGTCGGCGGCAGTTCCCTGAATCGGGGCATTAATCGCCGCCCTTTCGGAAAACGACGATAAATTTTTTATTCCAGAATTTATGTTTTCTATATAGCATTTTCTTCCGAATGCGGTTCTGACGAACCCGTCAGACTTTGCCTCTTTGACTGTCTTTTCCATATATTCTTTAATAGCGGGGTGGTTTTTAAAATATAAATTTATATACAGTCTTGCTTCTTCTGCGGAAATACCGAGTTCTTTGGATAAGCCGAAAGGGCTCATGCCGTAAATTATCCCAAAATTAATTACTTTTGCCTTCCTTCTCATATCTTTATCGACGGCGTCCGCACCGACCCCGAAAATTTCCCCCGCGGTTTTTGCATGAATATCTTCGTTATTTTTAAAACTTTCGATTAACGCTTTATCGCCGGAAATTGATGCCATAACTCTTAAATCTATCTGAGAATAGTCCGCAGAAAGCAGAATAGAGCCGTCTTTTGCAATAAAAGACTGCCTTATTTTACCGCCTTCCTCCCCCGAAACGGGAATATTTTGAAGGTTGGGGCTCTGGCTTGCAAGCCTTCCCGTAGATGTGGTTATCTGGGAAAAAGACGTGTGAACCCTGTCGTCTTTGTCGATCTCCCTTAAAAGCACGTCGACGAACGACGTCTTCAGTTTAACCTTGTTTCTGTAGGATATTAAACCGTCTAAAAATAAAAGATAATCTTTTAAGGTTTTGTCTTCATTACCGTTTCCGAGAAGTATTTCGAATTCCGCTCTTAACGTCTGGAGAACTTCTATATCGGTGCTGTTTTTTTTAACGCGCTTAAATTTCATTTCATCGAACATAACCGCGCTGAGCTGTTTCGGCGAATTAATGTTAAATTCTCTGCCCGCGATTTTATGTATTATGCCGGTAAGTTTTTTTGAATCCGAATCCAACGACGCAGATAAAGACATAAGCATATCTTTATCTACTTTAAAACCTGCTTTCTCCATTTCAAAAAGCACCGCCGAAAGAGGCATATCGACGTCGTAAAACAGATGCTTCAAACCGCCGTCTTTTTCTATTTCCGTTTTTAATATTTTATATAAGGAATAGACCGTGCAGGCATAGTTGTTTAAATCCCCAGATTTTACGACGGTCAGCCGGTCTTTAAATTCCGTTTCTATATCTATAAAATTATGGGAATGTTTTATGGGATTCAGAAGATAAGAGGCGATTTTTATATCGAAATAAAGTCCGTTAATTTCAATTCCGTTATTTTCTAAAAACAGCTTTACGGCGTTAAGTCCGCAGCCTATCTTTAAAACCGAATTATCTTTCAGTAAATTTATTATGGCTTTATCGTCCGCGATATCTTTCAGATTAAACGATGCCGGACCGGTTTCTTTTGAATAAATATATATCGGATTTGATTCGTTATCGAATAATTCTTTATCTTTTTCTCCGAAATCGACGTAAATCGAAAGCAATTTTTCGTTTTCGCCGCAGCTTTGACCGCCGCCGCCATCGTCCTTTATACCGCCTTTTATCGCGTCTGATTTATTATTTGTATCTATAACTACTCCCAAATCTTTTATTAACGAATTAAATTCAAGCTCTTTAAAAACCGCGTAAAGCCCTTCCCTGTTTTTTTCTTTTAGGGCAAAATCGCCAAGAGAATTAAATATTTTATTATGGTCTGCGGATTTCCCCGGCTCAGGCGTAAAATATGCTTCGGCTAAATCGATGTCTTTATAAAAGGAGGCAAGCTCCAAGCTTTTATAGGCATCTTCCTTATAATTCACTAAAAGTTCTTTAAGTTTCGGCTTGTTAATAAAATCTATATTTTTATAAACGCCGTCCAGATTATGATAGTCTTTAATTAAAGCGAATGCCGTTTTTTCTCCTATTCCCTTAATTCCCGGTATATTATCGGACGCATCGCCCATAAGCGCCAAAACATACCTGTATTCTTCCGGCTTTATTCCGTTCTCCGCCTCAAACATAGTTTTGGTTATGAGCTTATTTTTAAGGGCATCGTATATAAAAACCCTGTCCGATAATAATTGCTTTAAATCTTTATCGCTGCTTACTATGCAGATAGATATGCGGCTTTCTTCAAAGTTCTTAACCGCGCGGGCAATTAAATCGTCCGCTTCGTATCCGTCAAGCTTAAATGTTTCAAACCCGAGCAGATAAGAAATATCGGTCAGGTAATCGACCTGCGAAACCAAATCTTCGGGCATCCCTTTTCTATTGGCTTTATATGCCTCATAAGACTGTTTTCTGAAACTTTCTTTAGAATCGAAAAGGCAGGCGCCGTATTTTATATCCGCCTCTTTGATTAATTTCATAAGCATCCGCGTATATCCCAAAGCGGCGCCGGTCGGATTACCCTTGGAATTTGTAAGCGGCGGGAGGGCATAATATGCCCTATAGAAATAAGAACTGGAATCTATTAAAAAAAGAGCGGCTTTAATGCTGTCTTTTTCCATTTTTTTATTTATTTTTTTGAACGTCTATTACGTGAGTAAAGGCAAACCTATCGCCAAGCCTGTCGCCTTCGGGACTTTTTACAATAAAATAAATTTCTGCGGAATATATAACTATGCCTATGGTTACGAGTAGAAAATAGCCTACGAACGGAATAAATGCAAACAGCAAAGGAACGGCAATGAAAGAATTTCTTATGATAGATTCTTTAAACTCAAGTTTTTTCTCGTCGAGAGCCATCACCACCCTTAAACCGACAATTCTTTTTCCAAGGCTGGCGCCGTCGAAAAAACCGTCTGCAATCAATAAATAAAGCACTCCAGCCAGGTAACCGTAGGGATAAAACATCTCGCTCAGAAATCCGAAGATTAGCAAATCTATAGCCTTTGCGATAAACCTGTGAAGAACGTTTGCTTTCTTATCCATAAATCAATTTATCATAATTATTATTTAAAACAGTAATCTAAACAACGAGTTTCAATTTATTTATCGGCAACTCTTCCCCTGAGCGGTTCATATATACAGTAAGGTTCTTCTTCCATATAGTCCCCTTTTTCGTAATACGCCCTTGCCCTGCAGCCTTCGCAAACTTTTTTATATTCGCAAATACCGCATTTACCTTTTAAAAGTCCAGTATCTCTTAAATTTAAAAACACCTCGGAGCCGCTCCATATCTCTTCCGCCGACTGTTTGGTAACATCTCCGGCCTGAACCGGCAGATAACCGCAGGGCTGGACTATTCCTTTTCTGGATATAAACATAACGCCGCTTCCGGCAAGACAACCCTTGGTAACGGCGTTCATTCCATGCGTTTCCGGGGTTATGGTTATGCCTTCGTCCTTTGCCCTTTTGTGCATTATTCGGAAAAAATGGGGCGCGCAGGTCGCTTTAAGCTCGACTTTTCCTCTTAATTCCATAGTTTTATCGTAAAACCATGAAAGTATATCTTCGTATTTTTGTTTATCCAGCATCTGCGAGTCCGCTATCTGGACCCCGCATCCTACCGGCACGAGCATAAATATATGGAGCGCCTTTATGTTGTTCTGCAGGGCTAATTCGAGAATATCCTTTACCTCGTTTTCGTTATGCCTTGCAATAGTCGTGTTTACTTGAACTTCTATGCCTTCGTTCCGCAGATTTTCAATGCCGTTAAACGCGCTGTCGAAAGAACCCGGCATCATCCTGAAAGAATCGTGGGTTTGTGCGTTTGCGCCGTCGAGGCTTATGGAAACTCTTTTAATTCCGCTTTTTTTAATGCGTTGCGCCGTTTTAGCATCTACGAGCGTTCCGTTTGTCGCAAGCGCCACTCTTAATCCTTTTCCGGTCGCATAATCCGCTATGTCAAAAATATCGTCTCTGTAAAGCGGTTCGCCTCCGGTTAAAATAAGGATAGGACTGCTGAACTCGCACAAATCGTCTATTACGTTAAAACATTTTTCCGTCGAAAGCTCGTCTTCCTGCCTTTCCGTCTGCGCTTCCGCCCTGCAATGGATACATTTTAGATTGCACCTTGCGGTAAGCTCCCAGAAGACTAATCTCAGTTCGTTTTTTTTGGGCATTGCGCCGCCGCGCATAACGCCTGCAGAATGTCCGTAAGGGGAAGCCGTATGATTATTTTGCATCGTATATCTCCCCGCCTGTCAGATAACACGCCGGGTCCGGCGCCCATAAATCGTCTTCTTTAGCCTCAGACCTTACCCTGAAATTGCCGTTACAGATATCGAGCCATTTGCAGTCTTTGCATTTTCCTTTTACGTATTCTTTTTTGTTTTTTAGCTGTTTCATCAGGGGATTAGAGGTGTCCGTCCATATTTCGCTGAAATTTCTTTCTTTAACGTTTCCGAAAGAATAATGCCTCCAAAACTGGTCGGCATATACCTCCCCGTCCCAGCTGACGCATCCGATGCCGACCCCGGAACTGTTTCCTCCGTTCATTTTAAGAAGGCTCATAACGTTTGCGGCTTCTTCTTTTTTTCCTTCTTTTAAAAGTTTTAAATAAATGTACGGTCCGTCGGCGTGATTATCCACGGTAAGAACTTCCTTTTGGTTATCCCTCGAATATACCTCTTTCGTAAGTTCGAGTATGGCATCTACCGTCTGTCTCGTTTCTTCATGCGATAAATCTTCTTCCATAAGTTTTGTTCCCCTTCCGGCATAAACAAGATGATAGAAACAGACCCTCGGAATATTTTCTTCTTCTAAAAGTTTGAAAATTCCCGGGATTTCCTGAGCGTTTCTTTTGTTTACGGTAAACCTCAAACCGACCTTAATTCCTGCTTCCTTAGCATAATTTATGCCGTCTATCGCTTCCCTGAAGGCGCCTTTTTTGCCCCTGAACCTGTCGTGAACGGATTCAAGTCCGTCAAGGCTGATGCCGACATACGACAGTCCGACCTTTTTTAATTCTTTAGCCAATTCCTTTGTTATAAGCGTTCCATTGGTAGAAATGACGGCCCTCATCCCTTTTGATTTTGCGTAAAAACACAGGTCGAGAAAATTGGGATGCATTAAGGGCTCGCCCCCCGAAAAAAGCATAACGGGGGAACCGAAAGCGGATATATCGTCTATAAAAGCTTTTCCCTCTTCAAGCGTAAGCTCGTTGTTGTATCGAAGATTTTTAGATTGCGAATAACAATGGACGCAGTTTAAATTGCAAGTCCTCGTCATATTCCATACTATTACCGGTTTTTTATCCTCGGAAAACTGCAAAAGATGCGAGGGCAGCTTGCTCGACATGCGTCCGTATCTGAGTGCATCGGAAGCATGGACTCCGCCGCAGTAAAGTTTAGAAATACCTATCATTTATATCTTCTCCTTTAGTTTTTTTTATTTTTTTTATAATAATCGACTACGCCGTCAACAAGCGAATCTATATTTACGTCTTTAGATATTATATCAGATTTTATGCCAAATCCCAATGCGTATTCGGCGGTCTTCTTTCCAATGCTTGCAAACTTAACGCCGGAAACGGCAATTTTTTTTAAAAGGTCTTTATCTATATCTTTCAAGGCATTGGCGAAATTTTCCACCGTAGAATAGCTTGTAAAGGTAACCAAAATATTGTTTAAATCCAAATTATCCGGCAGTCCTATATTCTTGCCCTTTTTTTTAAGCGAGTCAAAAATCTCCCGCATCGCTTCTTTAGAGCCATCCGGCACTACCGTTTCGTAAACCGGCAGATTTTCTGCCTGCGCCCCTTTGGATGCAAGAAATTCCGGTAGTTCTTTATTAATTTTTAAAGCCTGGGGGAAAAGAATTTTTTTACCCTTAATATCGGCATCTTTTAAAATATCTATTATTCCCGCCTGTGAAGACGAAGACTCGGACGGGACAACATCGGGGATTAAACCGTATTTTTTAAGTTCCGAAGAAGAAACTTTCCCCACGGAAATTATTTTTTTGCCGGAAAGCGCCCTGACATCCATCCCTTGTAAAAAATAACGTTCGAAGAATGCGGAAACTGCATTTGCGCTCGTAAAAATAAGATAATCATATTTTTTAATATTTTTAACGGCTTTATCTATTTTAGTTTTATCTATATTTTCACTTTCTTTTAAAATTTTTATCAAGGGCAGATTAATGACAAATGCGCCGAGTCTTTTAAGTTTTTCGGATAATGTTCCCGCCTGCCCCTCCCCTCTCGTAACCATCACGCTTAAGCCGCTTAACTGTCTTTTTTCGAACCAGTTTAGAGTATTTCTTAATTTTACTACACTGCCCACGATTAATATCACAGGGCTTTTCAATCCTTTTTTTTCTACTTCTTCGACTATCGTGCTTAAAGTTCCGACGGCGGCTTTCTGATTTAAAGTAGTCCCTTCTTGAATAACCGCGCAGGGAGTATCCTTATCTTTTCCGGCTTCAATTAAATTTTTCGTATTGGAATCTAAATTTTTATACCCCATTAATATTACGATAGTATCTGCTCCCGCCAGCCCCTTCCAGTTGAGCGTGCTTTTTTTCTTATGTTCTCCTTCATGTCCGGTAACGAATGCTACGGTAGAAGCATAATCCCTGTGGGTCAAGGGTATTCCTGCATAAGCGGGAACGGCAAAGGAGGAAGAAATACCCGGTATAACCTCAAACGGAATATTGTCTTTAAACAGCCTTTCGGCTTCTTCGCCGCCCCTTCCAAAAAGATAGGGGTCTCCGCCTTTAAGCCTTAAAACGACATTGTTGTTTTTAGCTTTTTCCGCAAGAAGTTCGTTTATGGAATATTGTGGAAGAGTATGATTTGAAGACCTTTTGCCGGCATAAATTATTTCGCATCCTTCTTTGGCATAAGATAAAATCTCCTCCGAAATAAGGCTGTCATATACTATTACATCCGCTTCGCCGAGAATTCTTTTAGTTTTAAGGGTAAGCAGTTCGGGATCGCCCGGTCCCGCGCCGGCAAGATAAACTTTTCCTCTTTTTTCATCGGCTTTCATTTTTATATCTTTTTTAACTTCTTCCGCCTTCATCTGATTTTAAATTCCTTTTATCGCGTTTATTTTATATTTCCTTAAATCACCGTTAGAGACTATTAAAATTGTTTCAATATATAATAAACTCTGGATTCCTGCTTTCGCAGATATTCCCATCTGCGTATATCAAAGCATGCCTTTGATGCAGACGGGAATGACACCTTTTGGGTTAAAACCTCAATCCCCGCATAGTCATTCCCGCGTAGGCGGGAATCCAGATAAAAAATC
>DAHVOJ010000029.1 GCA_027318865.1 bacterium
TGCGCCTACAATGAGCTTCGCTGAACTCCGTTGATTTCGAGTCAATCGCCTTCAACCGGACTCGGCCATCTCTCCGTATAAAAAATAATACTTTTAAATAATTATAATAACACAATATTGACGGCGGAGAGAGAGGGATGAGCTTTGCTGGACTGCGTCCGAACCCCCGGTAAGCTTGCGCCTACAATGAGCTTCGCTGAACTCCGTTGATTTCGAGTCAATCGCCTTCAACCGGACTCGGCCATCTCTCCGTTAAAAATATTTTATATTTTACTTGCTTATTTTTTTAAATTCGTATGCTAAATATCCTCTCGGCATTTCACCGGTAATGTGAGCCGCGACGTAACCTTTTCTGTTTATGAAAAAAGACTGCGGAATTTCGTATATATTTCCGTATGCTTTTTCTACGGAATATGTAGCCATACCGACGGGATAAGTTATAATCCCGCCTTTAAAGGTTTTTATAAAATGCTCGACGTATCTTTTCCCTTGATTGTTCACGGAAAGACCTATAATTCTAAATCCGTCTTTTTTGTGAAGTTTATAAAATTTTTCCAATCTGGGAATTTCGGCTCTGCACGGAGGACACCATGTAGCCCAAAAATTTACCAGAACTATTTTCCCCTTATAATTTTTTAACGATAAAGTTTTATCTTTATAATTAATGCTTGAAACCGAAAAATCGGGGGCAAGAATTTGATTGCCTGATTTTTTAATAGACAGCTTGCTTTTTCCCGAAGTAAAAGATTTAACTATCGCGGGCATTTTTACTATAATTACGGATAAAAAGACGATAATTAAAACAAAAATGAATAATTTTACGACCTGCATATTTTTTTTATTCACGCCCATATCCTCCATATACGTTATACGTCGCTGCTTAATTTTAATTTGACTATTTTATTCTATTCAAAATAATTTATTTTACCATAAAACCGTCGCATTATCAAAATAATATTGATAAAAATTTTTTTTATGATATATTAGTCAGTATTACTCATTCTAAAATGTCGGATTTTACGGAGGTTCTTTATTTTATGAAAGTCAATAAGGCGGTTTTCCCTGCCGCCGGTCTCGGAACAAGATTTTTGCCTATTACAAAATCTATCCCCAAAGAAATGCTGGTGCTTGTCGATAAGCCGCTGATACAATACGGCGTTGAAGAATGTATAGGCGCGGATATTACCGATATAATAATAATCACGGGTAGAGGGAAAACGGCTATCGAAGATTATTTCGACAGATCGATCGAGCACGAAATTTTACTTAAAGAAAAAGGTAAACACCATTTGTTGCGATCCGTGGACGAAATATCGAACCGCATAAACCTTACTTATACCAGACAAAAGGAAGCGCTTGGTCTCGGACATGCAATTTTATGCGCGCAGAATATGGTCGGCGAAGAACCTTTTGCCGTAGTGCTGAGCGACGACATCATAGATTCCGAAGTTCCGGTTATGAAACAGATGGTCGGAATATATAAAAAATTAAGATATTCCGTCTTAGCCGTTCAAAGAGTCAAGGACGAAGACGTTTCGAAATACGGAATAATCAGCGGAAAAGAAATAGAAAAAGGACTGCACAGCGTTGACGACCTCGTCGAAAAACCGAATATCGAAGACGCTCCTTCTAATCTTGCAATAATAGGAAGATATATATTAATGCCGGATATATTTAACTTTCTTAAAAATACCGCGCCGGGAAAAGGCGGAGAAATCCAGCTTACCGATGCTATAAAATCGCTTCTTCAGGTTCAGCCGGTTTACGCTCTGGAATTTAAAGGCGAAAGATATGACGGAGGCAACAAGCTGGACCTGCTTAAAGCTCAGATAATTTACGGTTTAAAAAACGAAGAAATTAAGAAAGGCTTGACCGAATTTATTAAAAAATCGGAATGGTGCGTGGATTAGGGATTAAAATTATGAAATTTTTTGACGATAATGACGAATACTTAAGCAAAAAAATGATAAAATTTAGAAATGAGATAGAAAAACTTTTTCATCTTCATTTCGGCTTTTTTCCTACCGAAGATTTGTCTTATTCTTTTAAAACAAACCCTGCTCCCATAGATATTTATACGAAGGAAAACAAATTAACGGTAGAAGTCGAACTGCCCGGGATTCCTAAGGAAAATATTTTAATAGGCATCCATCATAACGTTCTCGTTATAAGATGGAAAGCCGAACATAAAATAAAACCGAATGTTAATTTTCACTGTTTAGAAAGAAGAACCGGCAGATTTGAAAGATTCGTCTTATTGCCGGTTGCTCCTTTGAAAGAAAATATAAGCGCGTCATTGTCGAACGGCGTTTTAAAAATAAGTTTCGACATAGGCGGTCTTTTTATTAACTTGGAAACTTTAATACCTATTTCGTAAAAAATTTCGTAAAAATTATAGAACAATTATCACAACAATGTAGTATAAATATTATAGTATAATAATTACATTATCACAGGGGAATAAAATATGAATAAAAATAATATGGATATTAATTTTAAAAGTTTTGCCGAAAATTCAGGAAGCAGCCTTGGCGAAATCGCCATAGGAAAAGGAGAAAGCATCGAACAGCAGGATTTACCGGACGAAATTCAGCTCCCGGAAGTTATTCCGCTTCTGCCTGTCAGGGACATAGTTCTTTTCCCTTTTATGATCATTCCGCTTTTCGTTGGAAGAGAAGCATCTATTAAAGCCGTGGACGAAGCTCTTTCCAAAGACAGGCTGATACTGCTGTCCGCGCAGAAAGACATAATAGTCGAAGAACCATCGCAAAACGACATTTACGACGTCGGCGTAGTGGCAATGATTATGAAAATGCTGAAACTTCCCGATGGAAGAGTTAAAATTTTAGTACAGGGATTATTAAAAGCCAGAATAGAAACTTTTGTCCAGATAAAACCTTTTTATTTAGTAAAAGTTTCTAAAATAAAGGATGACACGGTAACGGAAATTACTCCGGCGGTTGACGCCTTAATGAGAAACGTCAAAGAACAATTAGAAAAATATGTTTCCCTCGGCAGAATTCCCTCTCAAGACATTTTAATTATACTGGAAAATATAGCAAATCCGGGAAGACTTGCGGATATAGTCGCTTCCAATATGGGCTTAAAAATTGATGAATCACAGAAAATACTTGAAGAAACCGACCAGGTGGAAAGGCTTAAAAAAGTCAACGATATACTCGCCAGGGAAATCGAAATTCTTTCGATGCAGGCAAAGATTCAATCTCAGGCGAAAGAAGAAATGACAAAAACTCAGAGAGACTATTTCTTGAGGGAACAGCTCAGACAGATAAAGCAGGAATTGGGGGAAACCGATGAAAAATCTCAGGAAATAAACGAATTGCGCGAAAAAATTACCGCGGCTAAAATGCCTGCAGAAGTTTTGAAAGAGGCGGAAAAACAGTTATCCCGATTAGAATCCATGCATCAGGATGCCGCCGAAGCTTCTACCGTCAGGACTTATTTAGAATGGCTTTCCGATATTCCATGGTCGAAAAAGACTAAAGACAATCTCGATATTAAAACGGCAAAGGATATATTAGACGAAGACCATTACGATTTAGAAAAAATAAAAGAAAGAATACTCGAATATTTAAGCGTCAGAAAACTGAATAAAAAAATGAAAGGACCTATATTATGCTTTATAGGACCTCCCGGCGTCGGAAAAACTTCTCTCGGCAAATCTATCGCCAAAGCCATGAATAGAAAATTTATCAGGGTTTCTCTGGGCGGCGTTCATGACGAAGCCGAGATCAGGGGACACAGAAGAACGTATGTCGGAGCGCTTCCGGGAAGGATAATTCAGGGAATAAAACAGGCTGGGACTAATAATCCGGTATTCATGATTGACGAAATAGACAAAGTCGGAACCGATTTTAGAGGCGACCCTTCTTCGGCTCTTTTAGAAGTGCTGGATCCCGAACAGAATTCCAGCTTTTCGGACCATTACCTGAACGTTCCGTTCGACTTATCGAACGTTATGTTCGTAACAACCGCAAATGTTGCGGATACCATACCTTCCCCTCTCAGGGACAGAATGGAAATTATAAATCTTTCGGGATATACTCTCGAAGAAAAAGAAAAAATAGCCGAAAAATATCTTGTACCGAGACAGACTAAAGAAAACGGTTTAAAAAAAGATTATATAGAATTTAAACCGAGCGCAATAAAAACAATTATTGCCGGCTATACGCGCGAAGCGGGACTTAGAAACTTAGAAAGGGAAATTGGAACCGTATGCAGAAAAGTAGCAAGACTAATAGCCGAAAACAAAATTAAAAAATATATTATAACCGACAAAAATATACATAAATATCTTGGCGTCATAAAAATTCTTCCGGGTGAAGAAAGGCAAAAAGATGAAATTGGAGTTGCAACCGGACTTGCATGGACGCCTTACGGCGGAGAAATTTTGTACATAGAAACTATACTCGTTAAAGGAAAAGGCGGGGTATCGCTTACCGGACAACTCGGCGACGTCATGAAAGAATCTGCGCATGCCGCAGTAAGCTATGCGCGGTCCAAAGCAGACGAACTCGGCATTAAAACCGATACGTTCGAAAAAAACGACATACATATTCACATACCGGAAGGAGCAATCCCTAAAGACGGTCCATCTGCCGGAATCACTATGGCGACTTCTCTGATTTCCGCAATATTAAAAAAACCCGTCAGAAAAGATATCGCTATGACCGGCGAGATAACTCTAAGGGGTAACGTCCTGCCTATCGGCGGATTAAAAGAAAAGTCTTTAGCCGCTTTAAGAGCCGGAATAAAAACGGTTCTTATACCGGAAAGAAACAAAAAAGACTTAGAAGAAATTTCTCAATTAGTCAAGAAAAACCTGAAATTTATTCCCGTTAAACATATGGATGAGGTTATAAAACACGCAATAATCGGCATATCCGATATAGATGCCGGCGGTTCTAACAAAATTAAACCAATTAATAAAAATAAGGGTGCTCAAAAAAGAAAAGCTTGATGAAACGGCATTAATAAAATACATAGAAAAATTAAGCCTGGAAACTCAAAAGTTTAATAAATCGCTAATAGTCGAATCTATCGGGGACGATTGCGCCGTTATCGAAGATAAAAAGAAGATACTCGTCAGTTCCGACAGTATTACCGAAAACGTTCATTTTAATCTTGGTCCGTACGACTTTGACGAAGTAGGGAAAAAATCTTTACTCGTAAACCTCAGCGATATTGCGGCAATGGGCGGGATTCCCAGACTATTCCTCTTATCTCTTTTTATACCTCCGTATATAGAAACTGCGGATATTAAGCAATTACTTCGCGGAATTATAGCCGAGGCAAAAAAATACAGGGTATCTCTCATAGGCGGAAATATTTCGTCGGCTTCCGAACTTTCCGTATCCATAACTATTATAGGCGACTGTAAAGGCGAAGGAATCCGTAGATTCAACTCTAAAAGCGGGAACGCCGTATATGTTTCGGGAGAGTTGGGAAACTCATGGATGGCTTTTTATCTTAACTCGAATAAAAATTCTATTTTTAAAAACAGACGGAACCTTAAGCCCGAAGATAAAAAACTTATTGCGGATTTTATCGATAAATATAAACTGCCTGAACCCAGAATAAATTTAGGAAAGAAATTATTTGATAAAATGCTTGCAAATTCCTTAACCGACGTCAGCGACGGAATTTTTAAGGATATTTTTAACGTTATCGGCAAAGGTTGCGGATGCGAAATAAAAATTGAGGACGTTCCGGTAAACCGCGATCTAAAAAAAATTGTCCGCATTCTTGGCATTAAAGACTATATGGATAAGGTCGTTTCATTCGGAGAAGATTACGAACTTTTATGGACTTTCGACAGGGAATACACTAAAAAAGAACTATCCGAATTGTCGGATTCATGCGGAGCCGGCATAAAAAAAATCGGATATATCGACGATAAACCGGCAAATCTCGCTTTTCTAAAAAACGGCGTCCCTTTCGTGCCGCAAAATTTTACTTTTAGACATATACAATTATAATAAATAAATTATGTATTTAATATTGTTTTTATCGTTATTTTTTTTATTTCTTATAATATCGTCGGTTTTTTCTATTTCAGAATCGTCTATATTTTCCCTAACGCAGACCGATATCGACGAATTAAATTTAAGAAAAAAAAGTAAAGTTATATTCCTGATAAGGAACTCCTCTATCTTTCTCGTAATAATCCTTATCGGAAATATGACCGCAAACATTATAACGGCCAGTATAGGGTCTATAATTCTGAATGTCTATTTTAAACATATTCCGGTCGTTTATTCCATTCTTTCCATATCCCTTATACTTATAATTCTTGCGGAAATAGTTCCAAAAATTATCGCTCTTAAAAAACCTGTGGAACTCTCTTTGCTTATTTCGGAGATGTTTTATCACGCCGTATATTTTACGGGATTACTTATCGAAAAAACCGGGCTTAAGGGGAAGCGCCTCCAGCTGAAAAAAGAAGAATCGATATCTAACGAGGAATTAAAAACCATTATAGAAATAGGCAGAAACGAAGGCGAGATAAAAGAGAAAGAATACGAATTTATTAAAAACTTTTTAAAACTTTCCTATTTAAAAGCCGCCAACATTATGACTAAAAAAGATAAAATTTTTGAATTGGACGTCGTCACTCCCGTGTCGTCCGCCGTAGAACTCATAGAATCGTATCATTTCTCCAGAATTCCGATATATTTTAGGGAAAGAGACAATATAATCGGGATAATCCTGTCAAAAAATATTTTATCGAAAGTTTATAATAAAAGCGAAGAAAAAAGAACTCTCAATTCTTTTTTAATCAAACCTTATTTTATTCCGGGTTCAAAAAATGCTCTGGAACTTTTCAGGGAACTTCAAAAGAAAAAAATTCATATGGCGGTAGTAGTCAATGAATATGGAAAAATGAACGGCATTATAACTATGGAAGACCTGCTGGAAGAAATTTTCGGCGAAATAGAGGATGAATATGACGTCCAATAATATATATATTTATATAGCAATTATAATTACGGCTATTTTTTTTGAAGGATTTTTTGCGGGTTCGGAAATAGGGATTATCAGCTACGATAAGATTAAAATCAAACACGAAGAATCTAAAGGCGGCAAGCTCGCCAAATTTTTGCTGTTTATGACCAAACAGCCGGAAAGTACTTTCTCTACTTCCCTTATAGGAAATAATATTGCATATACTACCGCTACTATTCTTACAACGGCGCTTATTTACGGATACGCAAAACCTTATACCCCGTTTATCGTAGCCGTCATACTTACGCCGGTTATGGTAATTTTCGGCGAAATTATCCCTAAGATGTTCTACAGGCGGTATGCAAACAGCCTTATGCTCAAAAGCATCCCTTTCATTGCTTTTTTTTCGTTAATATTTCTTCCCGTTAATATAATTTTTATAGGTTTTTCCAAAATATTAAATTTAATTTTCAAGAGCAAATCAAAAAATGTTTTTCTTACGAAGGACGAACTGATAAAGGTATTGACTATCAGCGGAAATATCGAAGAATTTAAAGAATACGACAAAAAAATAATTAAAAGAATATTTGAATTTGGAAATAAAACCGCAAAAGATATTATGATTCCGCTAATTAGCGTAATAGCGCTTAACGAAAACGACGGCATAAGTAAAGCAAGGCAGATTTTTGCAGATACTAACTATTCGAGAATTCCGGTTTATTCCGACCGAATAGACAATATATCGAGCCTTGCTTTCGCATTCGACGTGTATAATCCCGAAAATACCGATAAAGTAGTCGGCGAAATTGCTAAACCCGTCTTATTTATACCCGAAACGTTAAAAATATCCAACATAATGCTTAAAATGCAAAAAAGCCGCCAGCAGATGGTCGTGGTAGTGGATGAATACGGCGGCGCTTCCGGAATAATAACGTTTGAAGATATTCTTGAAGAAATAGTGGGCGAGATCAGGGATGAAACCGACGAAGAAGAATCGATGTATAAAAAAATAGGCAAAAATACTTATCTGATTAACACAAGATTAACATTAGACGAGTTATCGGAAATTTTCGATCTGCATGTATCTAATCAACCGGAAGCCGATTATGAAACGGTTTCCGGCTTAATAATGGACAGGCTTGGCCGAATTCCAGTTCCCGGCGAAAAATTTACTATAGACAACATAAATTTTACGGTTTCTAAGTCAACAAGCAAATCTATTAAAGAAGTTATAATCAGCTTCTGACACGAGCACCTGTTTAACGCTTAAAAAAAAGGTCTAAAACGGCTACTAATATCCCAATCTGTCCTGCCCAGAATATAAACATCCATTTAATTATATCTGCTTTATTTTCCGATATACTTTTGTCAAGTTCGTTAATTCTTTTATCGATTTTATTGTCCAGTTTGGAAATTTCCTCGGTCAGACGCCTTTCAAACTTATCTTCAACGGTTAAAATAGATGCTTCGCTTGACGATTTGGCTATCTTATCAAAAAACTCGGCTAACTCTTTCTGTTCTTCTTTATTCGTGTTTTTAATTAATGCGTCGGGTAATGCTATGACTGATGTAATAGACATTTTTGCCTCCTCTATATTAAGTTAAATAAATTTTATCATATATAACAAATTTTAAAAAGAGGGAACAAAAACCCAAAATTGCCGATAGAAATATTTAAAACTGTTTCGGTATATTATAAATTCTGGATTCCTGCTTACGCAGGAATGACACCTGTTGGGTGAAAAGTTAAATTCCTTAATTGTCATTCCCGCGCAGGCGGGAATCCAGAAAAATAATTTTCTATCGGCAATTTTGGGAAAAAAGAAAAAGGTAAAAAAGGCGTCAGATTTATTTATTTTCGGACGATAAATTTGTTTATTGCACAAAAGCAATTCGAAAATAAATAAATCTGACTCTTTTTGAAATAAATCTGCCTTTTTTTCTTAATTTCCTATGACTTTATCTATCATCTGCTTAAAAGAACCTTTCGGAGCCGCTCCTACTATCTGGTCGGCAACCTGTCCCTTGTTAAACAAGATAACCGTCGGTATGCCTCTTATACCGTATTTGCCGGGAATAATCTGATTTTCGTCCACATTGACCTTTCCTATTTTAATTTTTCCGTCGTAATCCGAAGCTAACTCATCGATAACCGGCGCAACGGCTCTGCAGGGAGCGCACCATACCGCCCAAAAATCCACAAGAACCGGTTTCTCCGATTTTAAAACCTCGGTATCGAAATTTGAATCCGTAAACGCTAAAACTTTTTCTGAAGCCATTTAGTAATTCCTCCATAATAGATTTAATATTTTTTGTTTATGTTTACATCTTTATTCTGGATTCCGAATAATATCGCTTTATGCCCCGACCTTCTGCTCCGACCTTAAAATTAAAGAATCGGAAATTTTGTTAAACACCGCCGTTACCTCAGGATGCGCGTCTTTGGTCATTATAGGCTCGCCTTTGTCGGACAGTTCGCAAATATCTTCGACTATAGGTATTTCTCCGAGAAAATTTACGCCTAATTTTTCGGCGGCGGTTTTTGCTCCGCCGTGTTTAAATATATCGGAACGTTTATTGCAATGCGGGCATATAAAATAGCTCATATTTTCGACTATGCCGAAAACCGGAACGTTCACCTTATCGAACATTGCGAGAGCTTTCTTTGCGTCTATCAGCGAAATATCCTGCGGAGTAGAAACCACTACCGCAAAATTTATCGGAACGGTCTGAACCAACGTAAGCTGTATATCGCCGGTACCCGGAGGAAGATCTACCACTAAAAAATCAATTTCTCCCCACTCCACGTCTTTTAAAAACTGCGTTATAACCTGCATTACAACCGGTCCTCTCCATATAGCCGGGGCGTCTTCGGGAATCAAAAAACCTAAAGACATAAGTTTTATCCCAAATTTTTCAAGCGGAACTATTTTATTATTAGAGGTAAGGTCGGGTCTTTTATTTATCCCCATCATAGTTGGAACACTCGGACCATAAAGGTCCGCATCTAGAAGTCCTACTTTTTTTCCCTGTTTTGCCAGTGTTATTGCTAAATTAACGCTAAACATGGATTTCCCGACGCCGCCTTTGCCGCTTGCAACGGCTACGATGTTTTTTACTCCGCCGATAGGCGACTGGTCGTTGAACGGATTTCTGCTTTCATGCCCGTGTCCGCTTCCGCAGCCGCAAGACGAACCTTCGTCTTCTTCACTGCCTCCGCAGCCGTGGGAGTCGGCTTCTTCTTCATAATAATCTTTATTTCCGTCCATTTCGTTTTCTTTGTACTCGTTGTTCATAAAAACCTCTCTTTATTATATTATTATATTGAATTTATTTTTATTAAGGAACATGTTTAATCTTGTCCCTTCTATAATTTAATGGATATATAAATATACAAATATCTATATGTTTATTAATGATATCACAATTTTTATACCTTTTCAACTTTAAAATTATCGCCTTTAAAATTATCGCCTTTGAAAGCATCCATAAATGCGCTGACGGAAAATTCGGCTTTTCCCGCTCCCGCCTCTCCGTAGCCTTCCGGAATCGGCAGACCGTATTTGTAATGCAGTTCGTGCCATTTGAGAAGAAGTTTTACGTAATATTCTAAGGGTGCGGCCGAATTCCCGAGTTTTCCGAGCTTGCTGGTTTTTTCGGGACACCATGTAGTGTATCTAGGTATTACTCCATTAGACATAAAAAACTCAAGTCCTTCGGCGGTAGAATTAACAGCCTCGTCTATATCGGTAAAACCGTAAGGTTTAGAAAGTTCCACGCCGGCGACAAAATTAGGAATGACTTTATATTCGCCGAAAACGGCTCCGGCATCCACAATCCTTTTTATCCACTCGTCCCTTCCTATAAATTTTGATTTTCCGGGGCAAATTTTCTCAAAAAGATTTTTATCCCACACCTCAAAATTAGTATGATAAATATAAGCGCCGGCGGATTTAAGCCTCATTAAATTTTTTTGCGTATGCGCCTGTACCACGACCTTGCTGAGCCATCTTCCTTTGAACCTTTCTTCTATAGCTTCGAGAAACCTGACGTAAAAATCTATTTCCGTTTCGCCTTTAAATTTGACCTCGTCTATGATGCTTCCGCCTGTTAAAGTATATGCTCCCGCGGAAGAATCCTCGGAAGATTCTATTACGGACAGCGCGCTTATAATGTCCCCGACCGATTTAACCGCGGAATAATTTTTATTTGCTTTTTTTTGATTTAAGTAATTTGAGTTCATATCGCAGAATGCGCACTCGGTATGATTTTCAAAATACTGGCACATTCTGAATACGGCAAGATATATGAGATAGCCCCATTCTATAGTAGGAGCGACGTCCCTTACCGATTTTCCCGACTCGGTTTTTTTTAGCATATAAGACTTTTCGGGAGAAAAAGAAACGTCCCCCATATAGCCGTCTTCGAGATAAAGTTTATAACCGCCGGATTCCGGTTCGTATTTAACGATATAAGGGGAAGTTTTATTAATCCTTACCGAAATAATAGTTCGTTTCAGATTGTAAGGTCCGTTTTCGACGGCTATTTCTTCCGGATATTTTTTATTGATTATGTCGCCGTCGTTATCGACGTTGAATGAAAAAATAAAATACGATTTGGCGGAAAAATTTTCTCCCGGAGAAACTTCTTCAAATGAAATTCCCTGTCTTAAAATATCTTCTTTTATTATTGCTTCAGGATTTATGTCCCGTCCATACCTTTCGATAAAAAAATTCAATTCGCAGGCGTGATTATTATTTTTAATCATTTGTATATTTTATTATATCCTTGAAAAAAATTCAAATTTTTTTTCAAATTTTTTCAAATTTTTCTTTACATCGATAAAAGAAAATAATATAATAATAAAAAAGTGTATGTAGTTCTAAATTATCTATTGTTACTTTATTTATTTTTAAATTTTATAACATTAATGCCATAATTAACTAAAAGGAGACTCAAGAAAAAGATGAAAACTTTACAGGCTAAACTTTACGTTCTTTTCTCGCTTTTTTTTCTTAGCAGGGAAAAATTAATAAAAGACACGATAACGAATATACCGAGCGCTTATAAAAACATCGCATATTTAACCGATATCGAATTTACCATTTTCGCATACTTTGCTTACAAATATACCCACTCTTGCGTTAAAGAAAAAAAGGAATACGAAAAAAACGGGATTATCGTTTCTTACAAAGAACTTAGCAGGCTTTACGTTTCGACGCCTCATCTCGCAACCGTCCTTAAAAAACTTCAGGATGGAAAACTTATAAAAAAATCTACCTTAAGCGACGATAAAAGAAAAACCAACTACGTAATGCCGTTCCCCGAACTAAAAAAATTTAACGAAATAAATATAACCGCATTAAAATTTTGCGGATTTACGGATACGGATACTCCGATAATCGACAACCTGATCGAAGGCGTTATAAATTTGCTTAAGAGCAATAAAATTATTACGGACGCGCAGGAAAAAAACCTGGAAGATTTTATCAAGAAAGCCGACAACTATTATAAATTCTATTACATTGCCCTTGCGCTGTGGACCAGCAGATACCTTATTACCAATTTTCAGATTAAATTAATGGGGCCATCCGAATTTATGGTTTACGCCATGATTATAAAATATTATATTAACGGCGAAAAAAAACCTATAACCACAAAAAAAGTTAAAGAAGAAACCGGACTTGCGCCGTCGATTATAAGTCAAAGCTTTAAAAAATTTATAGACGAAGATATAATTACGAGAAAAGAGATTAACAAATTCAAAGTATATTTTTATATAAACAAAAAAAACTTGGAGAAAAGACTTGAAAACGACACTATTATAATTGACGAAATTACAAAAAACTTCGAAAAAGGCGACGATAAAAAATTCGAAAAATTTATCGATAAGCTGAGCAACGCGTTAACGATTAAATTAAACGGTCTGGAAACTAATAAAATATGCCGGAATAAAAAATGCGGAATGGAAATACCTTTAATACCCGGACTTATATTTTGCCCGTATTGCGGGGAAAAAATCGCTTAAACGCCTTAAACGGAATATATATCAAGGGAAAATAAATTCATAGGGGAATATCGTCATTTTAAAGGAAATATTTTTTATATTTGGGGCTTATTTAATAGGAAGTTTCCCGACTTCCGCAATACTCGCAAAACTAAAGGGCGTTCACGACCTTACTAAAGAAGGAAGCGGAAACCTGGGGGCTACAAACGTATCGAGGGTGATAGGTAAAAAGTTTGGATTTATTACCCTTATTATAGACGCCGCTAAAGGTTTCCTGCCGGTATTTTTTGCGCGCATATTGTTTAACCGGCAGTTTGCGGATTTAGATTTTAGTCAATCCGCGCAATCTGCCGGTTACTTAATTTTTATGTCGCTGGTTATGCTCGCCCCCGTTACGGGACACTGCTACTCGGTATTTATAAAATTTAAAGGCGGCAAGGGCGTGGCTGCCGCGCTCGGCGTTTTTCTAGCCGTTTCTCCCGAAGCCGTTTTAATCGCTTTATTAATATTTGCCGTAATATTGTTTACTTCAAAGTATGTTTCGCTTGCATCGATAATAAGCGCTTTTTTTATGCCGTTTTTAATATTTTATGCGCTAAAAAATATTTATATATTCGCCGCATCTATACTGATAGCGGGATTAATAATATATAAACATACGCCTAATATAAAAAGGCTTATAAACGGCACGGAAAACAGAATAAAAAAATAACGGCCGCAGATTGCTTCGTCTGCTTCGCCGTCCCCCCATCGGACGGACGGGGAGTCCGGCGCAGCTAACTCCGGCACAGCTCACCAATCCCGTCTATCCGCTTTAATTTACCGATACCAATCTGGAACTTAATGCCGTAATAATATTATTCACTTTTATTATAGCTTCGTAAATATATATTTTAGGCGTCTTTTTAGGCAATTTTACGGAAAGAAGCGTTTTATAGAAGCCTTCTCTTACGATATGAGTCGTCGAAGTATGAGTATAAAAAATCTTTCCGTTTAATCCTTCGAGTATTCTTGTTTCCCGTATATCGGAATTTTTCAGGCTGGTACGCGTCCCCAGAACATCGTATTCCATATTGAAACTTATTTTGCCGCCTGCCTTTACCGATTTTGGAACTGTGTAAATTTTTAAATTCGATACAAGGACGCCTTTTACTTTATTAAAATTTATTTTTAAACTGCTTTGCGGGTCGTATATAAATTCATTGCTTGCCAGTTTATATGGGCTGTTAAGCATGGATACGCCCCTGATTCCGCCTTCGCGGGTAACCACATACTTTCCGGTAATATAACCGACCCCGTAACCTATGGACAAGCCTGCCGCCGTTCCGATTATTGCGCCTATGGGTCCTCCGGTCAGCGCCCCTATCACAAAACCGGTGCCTGCGCCAAACAGCGCTCCCGTCGTTCCGCTTGCCGCCGTTGACCTCGAAGTGGCGCATCCGCTAAGCGACGAAGATACTAAAAATATCGCGAGAATAAGAATCAGCGATATTGTAAATTTTTTCTTGATTTTCATAAAATAAAACCTCCGGTTTATTTTTTATCTTATCGATTATTTAATTTAATTATACGTTAAATTATACTTAAATTTAAGTTAAATATCAATTTATACATTAATCCCAAAATTGCCGATAGAAATATTTAAAACTGTTTCGGTATATTATAAATTCTGGATAAACGGCGTGCGTTTATATCTGCTTACGCAGGAATGACACCTGTTGGGTGAAAAGTTAAATTCCTTAATTGTCAT
>DAHVOJ010000002.1:0-16975 GCA_027318865.1 bacterium
AAACCGTAAAAATCAGCGACGAAGTTAATATAGATTTGTCTCCTGACGGAAAAATTTACGGAATAGAACTTTTAAATGCAAACGAATTGCTTAAGCAAAACGGAGAGCTTGTTTTTCTAAACGAAGCTACAGGCGAAGAAACTAAAATTGCAATTTAAAAAAATTAAAGATGTTAGAATTATTTCCATTTCGGCGGGCATAAAAGTTGCTTTTAAAAGCGCCCGCCTACGCATCTCACTCCCGACCGCGTTTTACGTGGTCGGGAGTTTTTATTTTTTCCTTCCTTCCTTGCCTCATAATTTCTAATTATGTCAACTTAAAATATCTTTTAGTTTTAGAGTTAATTTTTATTTATTAATGTTATATAATACAAACATAAACAATAATGTATTTATAGTGTTATTTGTAAATTTTTAGTGTTAAAATACAAATATAAAAAATGAAAATCGTGATATAATAAAAATATTAGAAAAAGACGGCTGGGTTCTTATTGCGATAAAAGGCAGTCATAGACAATATAAGCATTCTAATAAAACGGGCAGGGTAACTATTGCAGGACACCCCAATGACGATATAGCAACAGGGACATTAAACAGTATTTTAAAACAGGCAAAATTAAAGGAGAACAAATAAAATATATGTATAAATTACTTATTGTAATTGAAAAGGCGGGCAATAATTATTCGTGTTATTCGCCTGACCTGCCTGGTGTTATTTCTACAGGAAAAACCAAGGAAGAAACAAAAAAAAACATGGCTGAAGCTATTAAAATGCACATTGACGGATTAATAGAAGACGGAATAAATATTCCTGAATCTGTTTCTTTTGTGGAATACCTCACTATTTAAAGAAAAAAGGGCGGGGTAGTTCACAGAAGGTAAACAATAATGAAAATAGATTATTATAATGATACAGACACTCTATACATAACTTTATCAGACAATCCAAGCGTAGAATCCGAAGAAATAAGTCAAGATGTAGTTATTGATTTAGATGAAAATTCGCAACCCGTCGGTTTTGAAATTGAACATGCAAGGCAGAAAGTTAATTTGAATTCAATTATTTTTAATTTAGGGAATATTCAATTAGAAAAAACCGCATAGAAAAAAGGGTATTTTAAGGAAACCGCTAATGATTCGGCAATGGAAAATTATATATATCTACGGCGCGAAGCGGGAATCAGGAATTTACGTAAAATAGAAACATTTAAATACTTTCTATTGCAGGATTAAGGAAACCTCATGGGACTAAACCCCAAATTGCCGATAGGAAATTATTTTTCGTCTTCCCTGTCGAACTTGTCCGCATCCAGCATCTTGGATGTTTTTGCGCCGAGCAGTCTCATTTTTTCAAACCGCGACATTATATTTCCTCTTCCGGAAACAAGCTGTCCTTTTGCGTTATCGTATGCCGCAGACGTTTTTTCTATCGAAGCGCCTATATCTTCCATGCTTTTTACAAAAGAGCAGAATTTATCGTATAACTGTCCGGCAAGCGTCATCACTTCCGCGGCTTTCTCCTGACTTTTTTCCTGCACCCACAAATTGTAAACGATTTTCATAATAAGCATAATAATCGACGGAGTCGCTATTATGACGTTTTTGCCGTATGCGTAAGTTAAAAGCTCCCTGTCGTAATTTACCGCAACGGTGTATGCAAACTCGATAGGTATGAACATAATAACAGAATCTATGCTCTTCGAGCCCGATAAATTTGAATATTTTTTATCGCTTAATTCGTTGATATGCCTTTTGATAGAAAGGATATGGGATTTAAGTAATTTATCGGCATCCGCGCCGGTTTCGGCTGCTAAGCCGGCATTTTTACTCAAACTCATATATTTTTCATAATCCGTTAAAGACACTTTTGAATCGATGATTAAATCTCTGCCTTTAGGAAGATGAACGATAACGTCGGGCCTTAAATTTATTTTCTCGTCCATTTCGTTAGTCGTCCTTACCGTTTTCTGGATTTCATACTGAATTCCTTCGATTAATTCGGAATATTCCAACAGCTGTTCCAGTATAATCTCGCCCCAGTCGCCCTGAACCTTTCCGGTGCCTTTTAATGCGGTAGTCAGGTTTTCGGTAGTCTGCTTCATAGTATCCTGCGTATCTATGAGCTTTTTAATTTCATTTTGAAGGGAAAATCTCTGCTTGGACTCTTTATCGTAAGTTTCCTCCACCTTTTTTTGAAACTCCAGAATCTTTTCGGAAAGAGGATTAAGTATGCCGCTAATACTGTCTTTATTAATTTCCAAAAGTTTTTTACTTTTTTCTTCGAGCACCTTTGCGGACAGGTTTTCCGAAAGATTTTCGAACGCCTGCTTAAAATCTAAAAATTCTTTTTTTTGCCGTTCCAATCTTGTTTCATAATCGGTTTTAATATTTTCCGTTTTCTCGAGCAGGTTTTTATTTTCTGCGGATATTTCGGAAATTTTCGCAAATAAATTTTTATTTTCCTCTCTCAGATTTTCCGTTAAAGCGTTTGCGCCGTTCAGCGCTCCGTTTGCCGCCTCAAGCCTGCCGTTTAAAGATTTAACCTCTTCCTCCAACACTATGGTTTTCTTTATGAGTCCGTCTTTTTCGGCAAGATTTGCGTCGATTATCCCGTCGGTTAATTTTTTATGCCTGTTCGCGTATATGACGAAAAACGCCGCAACCGCCGCAAGAGCGGCGAACAATAAAACAGATAGCAAAGCAAATAAATATATAAGCATTTTATTATTAATATTAATATAATTTATCTATCCCCGTTTATCGTGTGCTAATCCGATAATTTTATAAATATTATCAAAGCTGTTTTCGGTAAGATAATCCTTTAACCCCTTTACAATTTTAGGGATAATGCCCGGTTCCACGAAAGAATAAGTTCCTACGGCGACGGCAGTCGCGCCCGCAAGAAAAAATTCCGCGGCGTCTTCCCATGAGTTTATCCCTCCCATTCCTATAATTGGAATCCTCACCGCGTTATAAACGTCGCCGACAAGTTTTATGGCGACCGGTTTAACTGCGGCGCCTGACAATCCGCCGTAGCCTCTGCCTAATTTAAATTTTTTCGTCTTTATATCGATACGCGCCGCAGGAACGGTATTTATAAGCGAAATAATATCGGCTCCCGCCTTTTCGCAGACTTCGGCGATTAAAGATATATCGCTCGCCATAGGGGTCAACTTTACTATTAAAGGCAGTTTATTGCCGATACTTTCCTTTACCGACGCAACTAATTCATACACGACTTCCGGGTCCGAGCCGAAAGACCTTCCGCCTTCTTTTATGTTTGGGCAGGATATATTCGCCTCGAGCGCGGAGATGCCGCCGATATTTGCGAGTTTTTCCGCCAGTTCGACGTATTCTTCTATGCTGCTTCCAAAAAAATTAACTATTACAGGTTTCTTAAAATTTCTCAAAAAAGGCATTTTTTCGTCCCTGAATTTCTCGAACCCTACATTCTGAAGCCCTATGGAATTAATCATACCGCAGGAAGTTTCGCAAATTCTCGGCATTTCGTTTCCTTTCGAGGGTTTAAGCGATATTCCTTTGGTAACAAGCGCCCCGAAATTATCGTAATCTATTATTTCAAAAAACTCCTCTCCGTATCCGAATGTTCCCGATGCCGGCATAACCGGATAATCCAGAAATAAATTTCCGAGTTTTACGGAAAGGTCCGGTTCGATATTTTTTTCGCCGCTTTTTATACCGGTTTTTTCGATCGCCTCCGGTTCTTTTTCGGAGATAAAAATCTCGTCCGCGTAAAAAACCGGACCGTCTTTGCATACTCTTTTATATTCAAATCCGTCTGCCTCCGCCCAGCTTCCGCTCTTTTTTTCCGACTTCGCCCCCGTCTCAGTCTTTGTCTTTGTCTTTATTACGCATCCGAGGCAGACCCCTATGCCGCAGCCGAAACTTTCTTCGAGCGACGCCTGCAGCCTGCCGGAAAGCCCTAATGCCGAAAACTTGGAAATTAGCGCGTTCAGCATAGGCTTGGGACCGCAGGCATAAAAATCCGCATCCGCATAACCGCCCATATTTTCATAAAACAGGTCCGCTATATTGCCCTTAAACCCGAAAGACCCGTCGTCCGTAGCAAAATAAACCTCGTCGAATCTTGAGTGGATACTGTGCCTGAAATACAGTTCTTCGGCTTTTCTTGCCCCGTAATATAAAATAGTTTTACCGGCGGATTGCCCGTCTTCGTCAGTCGCCGCAACAGAACCGCCGCCGGATACGGGCGAGGGCGGGGCGGCATATAAAGGAATCGAATATAACGGAGCGATGCCTATGCCTCCGGCAATCAATACGCTGACATTTCTTTTTTTTGTCCATGTATTATCTTTAAGAGCGGCGTTAAGATTAAGATTAAACCCGTTTCCCAGCGGACCGGTCACTTCCAAAAAACCGCCCTCCACGATTCCGCTCAATATTTCCGTCCCTTTTCCAAAAACTCTGTATAAAACTTCAAATTCAAAATCGTTAAATTTATTAAAAATAGAAAAAGGTCTGCTCAGAAGCGGGTTAAGTCCTCCCTCGTTTGTTTTGAGCATAACAAACTGTCCCGGTTTAAAATTTGACGCTATAAACTCATTTTTTATTCTTAAAATGTAAGTCCCTTCCGTATCTTTTATTTTTCGGTTCACGGTTATCCGGCATCTTTCGCTTATAATTCTTTTACCATGCATAAAGCGTCCTCTCCGTTATCTTCGTAATAGTTTTTCCTGAGCATAAATATTTTAAAGCCGAATTTTTTATAAAGATTTATCGCCGCCGAATTAGAAGTTCTGACTTCAAGAAAAAAATATTTTATTCCCGTTTCTGCATTGTCCTTTATAATACGGTCAAGCATTAACGAACCCATTCCTTTGGACTGCATTTCTTTGGCAACGGTAATATCTAATATATGCATTTCGTCTAAAACGTTATAAAAAATAGAAAAGCCTATAATATGCGACTGTAAATCAGGTTTTAAAGCAGGGTCTATATCGCCGGAGGTAAATTTTCCCGAAAAACCGCCGGCATCGCCGCCGCCTATTCTTCCTAAGCCTGCATTCCCGACCCTGTTCTTTTTATCGGCTTCCGCATAACATATTAAAAAGCCGGAACCTTCGCGCTCGAATTCTTCGTCGAACATTTTTCTGTTCCATACGGTTTGCGAAGACTGCAAATGTATATCAAACATTCGTCTTATTATATATTCGGTTAAAATACCGCCGGCTTCGCGGTTACTTAACGATAACGGATTTAATTCCTTCAAGTCTAAAAAATTTATTCTCATAGGAAACGATATTTTAATTTTAAGCAGACCATTGCGAGATATCTTTACCGGCAGTTAATAAAAGCCGACGGCTTTTATGCCGGTAAAGATGCGAAGACGACGAAGCAATCTTTCAATAATTAATAATATCCTTATATGCGTCTTTATAGCGGTTTTCCATAAACGGCCAGTTTTCTCTGGCTCGTTTCACTTCATTCGTGTCTATATTATAAATAAGAGCGCATTCGTTTATTCCGGCAAAATCGTCTATTATATTCCCATCCGGCGCAACGCAAAAAGACTTTCCGTAAAAATCAAGCGGCTTATCCCTGCCTACCCTGTTGACCCTTAATATATAAAAACCGTTTAAAAAAGCGGAGGCTGAAATAGACAAAAACCATTTGCCGTTCGTGTTAAAAGCGGATGCGGTCGGCGCAAAAATAATCTCTGCGCCTTTAAGGGCTAAAATTCTAGCGGATTCCGGATAAAAATTATCCCAGCCCATTTGGATTCCTATGTTTCCAAAACTTGTTTTAAAAACTGGAAATTCGTTTCCCCTCGAAAAATAAGACTTTTCCTGATAATATTCCAAACTTGGAAGGTGGGCTTTACGATAAACACCGATTATGCCGCCTTCTTCGCCGATAACGGCGGAACTGTCGAAATAATTATTTTCGAGCTTTTCAAAAAAAGGGACTACTATTACAATATTAAATTTTTTTGCCTGTTCCCTGAATAAACTTATCGTATTGCCGTTTAAATCTTCCGCTGCTTTACGATTTTCCTCTATGTTTTCCGGAGTTTTATCCCGCAAAAACCAGTTCATTAAAAAAAGTTCCGGGAAACAGACGATATTGGCTTTATTCTTTGCCGCCATCGACAAAAAGTCTATGGCTTTAACTATGGATGAACCGGTATCCTTCGAAGGCGACATCTGCACGGCGCAAACTTTAATTCTCATCTGAAGGTTTAATCCTGTTTTTATTTTTTATTATATCCTTAACTCACTGTTAGAAGTTTCTTTTATTTAATTTAATATATAATTGCCTCAAACCTTGAGAAGCCCCCTCGATTCTTTCTTTCTGTCGTTTTCCGACAGCAATTTTTTCCGCAGGCGGATAGACTTAGGGGTAAATTCCACAAGTTCGTCGTCTTCTATGAATTCAAGGGCATATTCTATCGAGAGTTTTATGGGCGGCGTCAGCGTTATCATTTCGTCGGAAGCCTTAGACCTCATATTCGTGAGCTGTTTTTTCTTGCATGGATTAACCGTTATATCTCCCGGCTTGGAATGTATTCCTATTACCATTCCTTCATAAACTTCGCCCTGCGGAGAAACGAATAAACTGCCTCTGTCCTGAAGGTTAAACAGTCCGTAAGAGTTGGCTTCGCCGTTTTCCATAGAAATCATTACTCCGTTCTTTCTTGGAGAAATATCGTAAGCATATTCGTCGAATTTATAAAAATTATGATTCATGGTTCCCGTGCCTTTCGTCATAGTCAAAAACTCGTTATGAAATCCCATTATGCTTCTCGAAGGTATTACGAACTCAAGATACGTGTTGCCTTTATCGTCTTTCGTCATATCAAGCAAATTACCTTTCATAGAAGAAAGTCTTTCGAGCGCCCCGCCGGTAAATTCGTCTTTAACCGTTATATATAAAAGCTCGTAAGGCTCCATTTTTTTTCCGTCGATTTCTTTTATTACGCCCTTCGGCTTTGAAACGGCAAATTCAAAACCTTCCCTTCTCATTTTTTCTATTAAAATTGAAAGATGCAGAAGTCCTCTGCCGTAAACGTCGAATACGGTTTCGTCTCCGGTTTCTACGACCTTTAATCCTACGTTGTTGGATACTTCCTTAAACAGCCTCTCCCTCAACTGCCTCGTCGTTACGAGCTTTCCTTCTTTTCCCGAAAAAGGGCTTTTGTTGACTATAAAATTTACAAGAATGACCGGTTCGTCTATTTTTATTCTCTGCAACGGGGAAACGGGCTTATCGTTAACTATATAATCGCCCGCGTTAACCCCTGTAAGTCCGGCCGCCAAAGCGATATCGCCCTCGTTAATTTCGTTGGTTTCCGTTCTTTTAAGTCCGTCGAACAGAAAAATCTTGTTTGGTTTAGTCTTTACTAATTCGTCTTTGGCATTATACAGATAAACGGAATCGTTAACCTTTAATTTTCCCGATTTGACTATACCTATAGCGGTTGCTCCAAGAAAATCGTCGTGTCCTATGCTTGTAACCAAAAATTCAAGTTCCGGCTTATTAAGTATAAGAGGGTGCGGTATGAAATCTATTATCGCATCGAACAGAGGATTAAGTTTATCTTTAAACCTGTCTTCTCCCTGAATTTTTAAATCTTTAATAGCATAACCTTCTTTAGCCGAAGCGTAAATAACCGGAAAATCTAAATTTACGTTTTCTCCGCCGAGTTCCAGGAACAGGTCGTAAACCATTTCTAAAACTTCTTCCGGTCTTGCTCCAGGCCTGTCGATTTTGTTTATTACGAGCAGGACGTGCAGATTATATTCGAAACATTTTTTCAGAATAAATCTGGTCTGCGGCATAGGGCCGTCGAAAGCATCCACGAGAAGCAGAACGCCGTCCACCATGGCAAGAACTCTTTCCACTTCGCTTCCGAAATCTCCGTGCCCCGGCGTATCCACGATATTTATTCTATAGTCTTTATATTTAATTCCCGTACATTTCGATAAAATAGTTATTCCCCTTTCCTTCTCCAGTTCGTCGCTGTCCATAGCTCTTTCGGAAAGAGCTTCGAAGTCCCTTTTGCTGATGCTTTCTTTTAACATTTTGTCGATAAGAGTGGTTTTACCGTGGTCGACATGCGCGACTACGGCAATATTTCTGATTTTTTCCTGAAAATTCAATTATATATCCCTCCGGTTTTCTTTATTAAATAAAAATACCCCAATAAATTTGATTTATTTACTGGGGTAAATGATTTTAAAACGGTATGCTTTTGTTCGCTTGCTAATCTATATATACATTAATTTATTACTTTTTAATTATATTTATTTAATGCAAGTGGCGCATACTTTCGCTTAAAACGATAAACTAGGGGTTAACCCTTGGTTACGTTGACAGCCTGCGGTCCTTTTGCACCGTTGGTGATTTCGAACTCTACTTTCTGTCCTTCCGTTAAGGTTTTAAAACCGTCCTGCGAAATTGCAGAATAATGAACGAAAACATCAGGTCCGTTTTCCTGTTCGATGAAACCAAAACCTTTACTGTCGTTAAACCACTTCACTTTCCCTTGATACCTCATACTCAACTTCTCCTTGAATCTTAAGCCGCCGCTTTAATAACGCCGGCTTCTAAATTAATAATATAGGCTTTTACCTAAACAACTAGATAAAATAACCGTAATACAAAGTTTAAACTACTGCATAAATAATGTCAAGCTATTTTTTTACCTATTTTTTTACTCCGGCGTATTTTCTCTGGCGGAGGATTTCGTATGCCGCAACCGCAAAACTGACGGAAGCGTTAAGGGAATTTACGCCCTGCTCCATCGGGATTCTTAAAATCCTGTCGCAATTTTCGGCGGTAAGCCTTCTTAATCCGCGGCCTTCCGAACCGACGACTACGGCTAACGGAATGTTGAAATCCGTATCGTATATAGCGTCGTCTGCCTCCCCGGAAAGACCGGCGACCCATATGCCGCGCTTTTTTAAATCGACTATCGTCCGCGAAATGTTTATAACTCTTACGGCATCTACATAAAATAACGCTCCTTGCGAAACATAAGCTACCGAAGAAGTTATAAAAACCGAATTTGACTTGGGCATTATTATGCCGGAGACTCCGGCCCCGTTAGCCGTTCTTATAATAGAGCCTAAATTCTGCGGGTCGTTTATTTCGTCTAAAATTAAATACAGCGGCATATAACTATTTTTACCCGATTTATCGAATAAGTCTTCATAATCTTTTTCTATATATTCGGTATTTGCCGCTATACCTTTTATAAACGCCTCTTTGCCGAATTCCTGCAAAAAAGCGCCGTCGTTTTTGAGGAGAATATTTATATTTTTTTCCTTGAGAAGCTTAATAAAGTTTTTATCTATTATCCCGCCTTTCCACTTCTTTTCGCTTACGAAAATATTGCCGCCTTTCTTAATATTGCCGGAAAGTACGGCTTCCTTGATGGTATTTACTCCGTAAACGGTCAATCTCATTTTTTTGCATCGCCCCCATGCTTTGCCGTATTATTAACTTTGCCTTCCGACGTTATTTTCTATATCGGCATAAATGCGGGCAAGGGCATCCGCGGGATTTGCCGCTCCGGTTATTTCTCTTCCGACTACTATATAATCTGCTCCTGCGTTAAAAGCCTCGGACGGGGTCATAACTCTTTTCTGGTCGTCTTTTGGCTTATTTATGTTTCCGGCTTTCATTCTTATGCCCGGCGTTACGGTTTTAAAATCCGCTCCAAGTCCGCTTTTTATCTTTAGCGACTCGTGTCCCGAACATACCACGCCGTCTAATCCGGAAATTTTGGCTAATTTTGCAAGATGCACAGCCAGGTCAAACGAGATTCCGGCGGCAACTTTACCATCATTATTCTGCGGCGCCGTTCCACAGATAAAGGAAAAGTCCGCCTGCGCTTTAAAATCGTAAAAAATCCGGTTTATATCGATATCAGACAGATTGGTAAGAACGGTAACGGCGATAATTTCTATATGCCTGTCTGCCGCATCGCCTGCTTCTTCGCCGCCTTTTTTTGCCGCGGACATCATTTCGACCCCTCCGGATGCATGAACGTTTATTATGTCCACACCGAGCTTGACTGCCGCTTTTACGGCTTTATAAACGGTATTGGGAATATCGTGGTATTTAAGGTCTAAAAATACTTTGCATCCGCGGTCCTTCACAAGTTCGACGCTTTTTGCCCCGCAGGACGTAAACAGTTCGGATCCTATTTTATAAAAACATACGCCGCCTTTAAGTTTGTCTAAAAGTTCTTTTACCGGTTTTAAATCATCGTAATCTAAAGCGACTATTACTTTATCCTTAAAATTTTTTGAATTTTCCATTTATTTTTTTCTTTTTTCCGGCAATCCGCAATATAACCCCCTCCCCTCCCCGCCTCTTTAGCCTGTTTACCGCTTTACTCCCGTATTCTTTATAACGTTCCAACTTTTCAACAGTTCGTAGGCAAATCTGAACTGGTCGTCTTTTTTGAAATAAACTTTAAAGGTTTTATACTTATCTTTGTTTTTTATTTCTTTGTTTTCAGGATTTTTAAAATGATGCCTGAGATCGACCTCTCTCAACTTACTTAACGGTTTTACGAATATAAAGTCTTTAGAACTGTGTATATAAAAGTTAGGGGTTACTCCGGTATCCTGCACCGATACTCCGTTTGGAAGGAAATAAAAAGCGGTGGTAAGGCCCATGCCGGCATCGTCGGGCAAAGTAAATATAGTCTGAACCGAACCTTTTCCGAAAGTTCTCGTTCCGACGACGATCGCGCGCTTATGCGCCTGCAAACTTCCGGCGGTTATTTCGGCGGCGCTTGCGGTGCCGGCATTAACGAGAACCGCTATCGGATAATCCGGAACGATATGTTTCCCTGATGCATAATATTTTACGTCCTGAGATTTTATTCTGCCTTTGGTATAAACTATAACTCCGCTTTTTATGAAATCGCTGCATACTTTTACGGCTTGATTCAATAAGCCGCCGGGATTGTTTCTAAGGTCGAGTATAAGCCCCTTGATGCCGCGCTCTTTACGGCTTATAATTTTTAAAGCCCTTAAAAGCTGGGAATTGGTATGCTCCTGAAAACTTGAAATTCTGACATAGCCTATATGATTGGGAAGGAGCATATACTTGACGCTTTTTAACAATATTTTTTCTCTCGTCAATACGAATATCTTTGGCTGTTTGAATCCTTTTCTGTTTATTAAAAGAGTAACGGACGTTCCGACTTTTCCGTATAAAAGCCTGACGGCTTTCATAATATTCATACGATATGTAGAAATACCGTTTATTTTTTCTATTATATCCCCCGCCTTTATTCCGGCTTTTGCCGCGGGAGAGCCGTCTATGGGGGAAATAATCACCACGTATCCTTTTTTCGTCAAGATTTTAACGCCGATACCGGTAAGTTCGCCCGAAGTTTCCGATTTTATCTGCCTGAATTCGGCAGGAGTAAGAAAATACGTGTGCGGGTCAAGAGTCGATACCATGCCTTTAATCGCTCCGAATATAAGTTTTTCGGAAGACTCTTTTTCTATGTAGTCATTTTTAATTAAAGCATAAACTTTAGAAAAAAGCCTTAAATTTTTAATAGTGCCTGCATCAAATTTTTTATATGCGGTTTTATACGCCGCAGCTTTACCGGAAGCGTAAACGTTATTTGCCCCGAGCGTCCATAATATAAAAACCGGTAAAACAACAGCGACTGCAAATAAAAAAGTTAAGTTAAATAATGACTGCGTCCTGCGTCCATCCATTTGTTTCTCCTTGTAATACGGTTTAAGTAATTATTTTATTATTTTAAATTTTATATAATTCCTTCCGTAACCGTTTTTTAAATTCTTAATTAATTTTATAACTTTACGCTTTAAAAGTCTATTCTTTTTATTCCTATATCCGCTCTTAATCTTATTAAATTTATAATTATTTCTAATTTTAAGGGATTTTATATATTCGGAAGCTTCGACTATAAGCTTTTCCAATCTTTTTTTTGAACCTTTTATGCTCTTAACCGCGCCGATTAAACCCCTTTTTTCCTTTTTTAAATATTTTTTAAGCCTTGAAAATCTTTTTTTACGTTTAACAAGTTTTAAAAATTTTTCTTCTTCTTTTTTTAGAAGAGTCTTCAGCTGGTAATTTATAACAAAATTGTTCATACCGTTCTTAAAAGATAATAATCTGTCCGAACCGTATTCTTTATGAATAATAAATATCTTCAGCGTGATATTTTTTATAAGCAGCCTGTCGTTTTTTATTTTCTTTTTTAGTCTTTTTATCCCGACTTCGTCGTTTTTTATTTTCTTTTTTAAATCGCTTTCGGCGTATTCTTTTGCCGAAATTTCGGAAGATATAAAACTAAGCTCTTTTTTATAAAATGTGAGTCTTTTAATAGCGGCAGAATATTTTAAACGTGTTTTTATGCTTTGAAAATGGGAATGATTGCCGAAAGAATATGCAGATTGAAGGTTAAAACGATATATCGTTAAAAACAATATAATATATATGCATGCGGGGACAGCTTTTATTTTCATTCATACAGTCGATAAAATCCCGCCTTTCCTTGCCCCGTTCGTTGGAACGAACCGACAAAGGAAAGCGGGCAAGAAAAATTAAATTTTAAACCTTAGCTCTTTGATTTGGGAGCTGCCGGTGCTTTCGGCGCGGCAGTTTTTTTAGCCATTCCTTTCTTTGCCGTTACCTTTTTAGTAACTTTTTTAGTCGGAACTTTTTTAACGACCGGAGCCTTCGGGGCTTTTTTCGGAGCGACAGCTTTCTTCGCACAACCGGAAAATGCAAGCGCCGATACCACTAAAAATACTCCCAAAACTAATACTGTAAGCTTTTTCAAAATTTATCACCTCCTTTAACATTTTTTATTCTATATTTTAGTAAAGAATTTTGTCAAGAAAAATTTTATATAAAAATTTTATATTATATTAAATATTAAAAAAAATTAATTAAAAAAATATATAATATAATATCATATATATGATATTATGAAAACTATAAATTTTCAAATAATAACGAAAGATTTTACTTTAGACGAAGAAAAGGAATACCTTGCGGAAATTGCGGCGGCGGCGGTCAAAAGTTCGGCAGACGTCTTACAGCTTAGAAACAAAAACATTTCGCCCGGCAATCTTTATCGTTGCGCGCTTTTTATAAAAAAAACGTTAAAAAGTTTTAAAAAAAAGCGGAAACCTCTGTTGATTATAAACGATAGACCGGATGTTGCATATATTTCAGGCGCAGACGGGGTGCATGTGGGACAGGAAGATTTTCCGGCAGCGGAAATAAAAAAAATTTTTCCAAATTTAATTGTAGGCGTAAGCGCCGAAACGGTCGAACAGGCTGTGGCGGCGCAAAACGACGGGGCGGATTATATAGGCGCCGGACCGGTTTATTTAACGTCTTCCAAACAGGACGCCGGAGATTTAATGGCAAAAGAAACTTTAAAAAAAATATGCCGTTCCGTAAATATACCCGTTATAGCCATAGGAGGAATAACCGAGGACAAAATTAAAGAACTTGCGCCGCACGGCGTTAGCGGGGCTGCCGTAATAAGCGCGGTTTCCCGCGCCCCGTATCCCGCGTCTGCCGCTTTAAAATTTAGAAAAAATATAGATAAATTTCTAAAAGATGAGGTCAAGGAATATAAAATTTGATAGAATTCATTCACGTATATAAAAATTACGATAAAAATTACGTTTTAAGGGATTTAAACTTTACCGTAAATAAGGGAGAATTTATTTTTATAACGGGACATTCCGGCGCAGGTAAAACTACAGCCCTTAAAATGCTTATAGCTATGGAAACCCCCGCCCACGGAGTTATAAAGTTTATGGGAACGGAACTCAATACGATAAAAAAAAGCGATATACCTTTTTTAAGAAGAAAAATAGGATTCGTTTTTCAGGATTTTAAGCTTCTTCCGACAAGGACGGTATTCCAGAACGTCGCTCTCGGGCTTGAGGTATCCGGAATTTTCGGCGATATAATAACGAAAAACGTTTCGGAACTGCTTAAAGCGGTAGAACTTTATACAAAAAAAGACGAATATCCTTTAAGCCTTTCCGGCGGCGAACAGCAGAGGGTCGCCATAGCAAGAGCGTTGGTCCAGAATCCGCAGGTTTTGCTCGCGGACGAACCTACCGGAAATCTCGACGAGGAAACTTCAAAAATTATAATAGATATAATAAAATCTTTTAACAATAAAGGCACTACTGTAATACTGGCTACGCACAACAAACATCTTATAACCGGCATGGGAAGGGCAAGAGTAATTGATATCACAAAAAGTTAATTATTTAATAAATTATTTTAAAATTGCGCTCTTAAATATTAAATCCAATATTGCGGGAAACGTTTTCGCTTTTTTGATAATGTCTTTCTCGTTTTTTATAATGCTGTTTTTTCTTCTATGTTATGTAAATATTTATAATTATATGAATATTTTCCGGAAAAACAACATAATGTTCGTTTTTTTAAAAACCGGCGCTAACCAAAAAAATCAAAGAAATATTTTAGATTTTATAAATGGAATAAACGGGGTTAAAAAAGCAAAATATTACGGCAATAAATCTTCCATGAAATTTTTGATGAAAAGATTAAAAAATCTTAAATCCGTTTTGAAAAATATCGGTCCCGAAAATTTGCCGGCATTTATTAAAATAAATTTTAAAAAAAGCGCAATAAGCGCCATTTTTCTGAGCAATATTTACCTTCGTTTAAAATCGCTTAAAGGAGTAAAATTGGTTTATTACAACAAAATGATAGAGAATAAAATCCTACAGTTTATGTTTTTCACTAAAGTAGTAGGGTTTATTCTTTTTTTACTTTTGTTTATATTGTCTATTTTTATATCTTACAGCGCCATAAAACTCATAATATTGCGAAAGCAGAGCGAAATTGAAATATTAAGGCTGATAGGAGCCACCGACAACTACATAAGAATACCTATGTTCATAGAAGGAGAAATAGGCGCCGTTCTATCTTTCATAATTTCTATTTCTTTTATTTACGCAATTTATAAAATATTTATATTTTACGGATTCGACGGTTTTTTAAGATTTTTTCACATAAAAATAATTTTTTTAAATCCGCCGCAAATAGCTCTCGTATTCTTAATAGCGGTAATATCGGGCATTGCTGGAACATATCTGTCGTCTAAAAAATTCTTCTAATAGAAAGCATAAAACCAAAAATTTCCTATAAAACCTTAAATCACCGTTAGAAACTATCACAATTGTTTGAACATTTAACAATTTTCAGTTAAATACCGGCAATCGATTCCAGTAATTCGATATTTATATGCTTTTCTATATTTTCGGATAAAAGGTTAAAACTGTCGTTTTTAACCGCCTCGTAGGAACGCCTTCCGGCTTCCCCGTCTCCGAAACTAATCTTTTTCTTTTCGTTTTTAACGCTTTCGTTTAACAATCCTATTATAAAATCTTTAAATATTTCGTTGCCGAATAAGCCATGAACGTATGTTCCTATTTTTCTTTTATCTTCGGATAAAATGGATAAAATGCCTGCTTCCGGCAAAAAACCGCCGACCCCTTTCCCTTCGGCCGGTTCAAATATATCCGCGGCAATACCGCCGCCGTAATAATTTTTAGAAAAAAACGTCCTTCCGTTATGAATTTCGTATCCGTCCAAAAAATCCCCGTTAAAACCGTACTTTCGGCTGACCGTTACTTTTTTCTTGAATAAAATCGTTTCCGCGTTAAAAAAGCCGAAACCGGTTATACAGCCTGAATATTCCGGACCTGCCGCAGTTTCTAACATATAAGGATCTTTAATAATCTCTCCCATCATCTGAAAACCGCCGCAAATTCCCATTATAATGCCCTTCTTAAGCCTTTCGAAGCGTTTTATATAATCGAACACTCCCGATTTTTTAATAGCGTTTAAATCGGAGGCGGTAGATTTGGTGCCGGGAATTATTATCATATCGAACTCTTCCGTTACGGAAGCCTGGACCTCGTCGAAAAAAACTATATCGAATCTTCCGTCGAAAAAAAGGGGATCGAATTCGTTAAAATTTGAGATATGCTCTAAACGGACTATTCCTATTTTAATTACGGCGCTGTCCCTTTCTATGCGACGGCGGCCGCCGTGAGCGTTGCAGCCGCGTCCCGTTTTCGTTTCGCGCAGGCAATTAGTCGAATAGGACGGAGGGTAATTACGGCGGTAATTTTTTAAATTCAGGCTGTCTTCGGCTTCTATATGAATATTTTTAATATAAGGCATAACGCCTATGCATGGTATTTTTAACCTTTGCTCTATCTCCCGTATGCCCGGTTCCAGCACCGAAACGTCGCCTCTGAATTTGTTTATTATAAAGCCTTTGACTAATTTTCTCCATTTCGGCTTAAGCAGTTTGACGGTTCCGTATAAAGAAGCAAAAACGCCGCCTCTTTCTATATCTGCGGTCAAAATTACGGGTATATTATAAATCTCCGCGAAACCCATATTGACTATGTCGTATTTATACAGATTTATTTCCGCCGGACTGCCCGCCCCTTCAACTACCGTAAGCTCGTTTCGTTTGCTTAAAAAATCGAAAGAATCAGCCGCTTTTTTCAGGAAAAAATCTTTTTTTCGGTTGTATTCCGTAAAATTCATATTGCCGAAATGTCTTCCTTCTATTATAAGGTGCATTCCGGTATCCGACGAAGGCTTTATCAATATGGGATTTATTTGTCTTATAGGTTTTTTAAAAGCGGCTTCCGACTGTACCGCCTGCGAAACGGCAATTTCAGAACCGTCTTCGGTAATAAAACTGTTAAGCGACATATTCTGGGATTTAAAAGGCGAGCAGTTTACCCCTTTATTTGCAAAATATCTTAGGAATCCGGCGGTTAAAATACTTTTGCCTGCGGAACTCGACGTTCCCTGAATCATAACGCATTTTGTTTTACCGTTTGTCATACAATTTTTTGGTAATCTTCCTTTTTCCTTTATTTTTCTATTTTAAGTAAGAAGAGGAATATCTA
>DAHVOJ010000002.1:16985-81995 GCA_027318865.1 bacterium
TTCCGCGATAGTTTAAATATTAACTTTACGGCTTTTAAAAACGCTTCTACGACTTTAGGGTCAAACTGCGTTCCCGAATTTTTCTTAATCTCCTCTAAAGCGGTTTCTACGGGCAGAGCCTTTCTATAGGGTCTATCGGTAGTCATGGCGTCGAAAGTATCGACTACGGATATTATCCTGGAAACTATCGGAATATCTTCGCCGGAAAGACCGGAGGGGTAACCTTTTCCGTCGTATCTCTCCTGATGATGCAGGACGTCGTTCGCTACGCGGCTTAAAAATTTTATTTTTTTAAGCATATTGTAACCTATTTCCGGATGTTTTTTGATTTCTTCGTATTCTTCGTCCGTCAATTTTCCCTGTTTATTTAATATCGAATCTTTTATGCCTATTTTCCCGACGTCGTGCATTGCCGCCGAATATCTTATATTTTTTATTTCGTTTGCGCTTAACCCCAGTTCTTTTGCCACGATAATGCCGTAGTCTATAAGCCTGTCGCCGTGCGTCCTCGTATAAGTATCTCTTGCTTCTATCGCCTCCGATATAGAGCTTATAGTCTCGAAATGTTCTTCTTCGATATAATTAAGGGTCTGGACGTTATACGCCGCAACCGAAATTATACTCGAAATATTCGATATAAAATCTATGGTTTCCATAGAATATTCGGTTTTTGTTCCGCCGAAAAGAAAAATAATTCCAAGAAAATCTTTATTGGTTTTCACGGGAATAACAATACACGTCTTTTTTGGTACACCGGCAAAAAAATAGGTGCAGATAGCGTCTTTTTTGATTTGAAACGCGAAAGTCGTCTCGCCGGCATCTCCGCCGCTGTTTTCTTCATAGTAATTTATAGTCGGATAATCGGAACTGATGGCTTTTAAACATTTACAATCATTTAAATGTAAAATATCGTGTCCGGAAAAAGAAGCATCCATATTGTATGCTTTGAATAATGCCAATGATATACTTTTGAAAAAATCGCAATCGGTGCATTTTTGTAATATTCTGGTCGCCTTAGGACATTTTACGAAAGGACACTCAAATTCTGTTATATTATAGCAGTTTGTATTGCCGCCGTATATAGAACATCCCGTCATATTGCAGTTAAAAAATTCGTAACAAAATTTATTTGTTTCTTTGTCGGCGTCTTTTAGATATACAAGAGCAGAATCGGTTTTTGTATAGTTCGTCAGTCTTTTTATGGAATATTCCATAATGCTGAAAAGATCTAAAGACGATGAAACAAGTTTGGAAATTTCAAGAAGATCCGCTATTTTCCGGCTTTCTTCTTTCTGCCTTAAATATAAAAGATTGGCATTTTCATAAAGAGTAAGGCTGTATATGAAAATGCCGCCGAGCATGGCGATAAATTTTGCAATCTTTACTTCTTCTTCGGAAAACCGGTATTCTTCTTTGCTATAAATATTTAAGGCGCCCAGAATAAGCGACCCTGCATAAATAGGAACGCTCAGCAAAGACGACATTCCGGTAAACTGCTTTTCAAGTTCGTAATATATATCGGACAAATCCTTTTTGAGGTTTGCGCTTGCCAACGATTCGCCGTTTTCTATAACCGAGCCTATCAATCCTTCGCCGAGCGATATTTCTAAATCTTTTTTTATAAATTTTCCGTCCCGATAATATTTAACGCAGTTTATCTTTTCCGTATCCTCGTTAAGCATAAAAATAGTAATAAGGTCGCTTTTTATAAATTTAGACGCGGTTATCGAAATTTTTTCGTAAATTTCGTCTCTGGAATTTTTGGAAATCAGGTCTTTGGATAAAAAATATGCTATGTCCGGATACTCTGCCATATAATCCTAAAATGTTTTTTTAAAAAAATATCTTAAAATTTGGAAAATTTTTCTATTCTTTGATTTCTTAAATCTTCCCTTCCGTATTTTTTGAGTTCTTCTATGTTTTCTAAAATAGCTTTTTTCAAGTTTTCCGATGAAAGTTTTAGATCTCTGTGCGCTCCGCCGGGAGGCTCGGGTATAATGCCGTCTATGACCTTAGAATCGTTAAAGAGGTCTTTTGCGGTAAGCTTTAAAGAATTGGCGGCATCTTCCGTTTTCGAAGTATCTTTATAAAGGATAGAAGCGCATCCTTCAGGCGATATTACAGAATAAACCGAATATTCCATCATTAAAACACGGTTTCCGGTTCCAAAAGCAAGAGCGCCTCCGCTTCCTCCTTCTCCTATAATTACCGATACCACGGGGACGTTAACATTTAATAAAGTATATATAGTTTCTGCAATAGCCGCAGATTGCCCTCTTTCTTCGGCGCCGAGACCGGGGAAAGCGCCGGGGGTATCTATCAGCGTTACTATAGGAACCCCGAATCTGTCCGCCAGTTTAAAAAGCCTCTGCGCCTTTCTGTAACCTTCCGGATGAGGCATACCGAAATTTCTGCACATTTTATCCTTGGTATTGCGTCCTTTCTGATGGCCCACTATAAGCGCCCTCTGTTTTTTACCGTCCGGAACGCCGCTTTTAATAAAACAAAACCCTCCTATAACCGCCTTATCTTCCATAAAAAGCCTGTCTCCGTGCAGTTCGGTAAAATTTTCTGCAATCAGCTCTATATAATCCATAGCATAAGGTCTTAACGGATGCCTCGACAACTGCGTAATCTGCCAGTTATTTATATTTTTAAAAATATCTTTTATGAGCCTTTCTTTTTTAGCTTCGAGGTTTTTTATTTCGTCGTCGACGTTGGTAAAACCGCCAAGATTAAAAGTTTTCAGCTCCTCTATCTTTTGTTCCAGTTCTATAATAGGTTTTTCGAATTCGAGATACTGTACGGCCATAAAAATATTTAATAATTTATTTATCTATTTATCTATTTATTTAAATTCAACTATTATGTTCCGGTTTTTTTATTATATCAAAGGTTAAATAATATTCAAGTAGCGGGGCAACGGTTTTGATTTTAAAATGGCTTTATCAACTGCAATATTTTCTCCGAGGATAATATTATAGCCTGAAATTTTTAATATTACCCTGGTGCCTCCTCTCGCGCCCGAAAGGCTGTTTTTTATTTCGGACAGCATATTTTTAAATTCGCTGCCGTCAAGCATAAAGACATTTTCTTGTATTTCTAAAATACATGTTTCTTCCGCCGGTTTTACAGCCTGCACGACTTTAACCGCGTCTAAAAGCTCTATGCTTTCGCCTATAATTTTTATGCCTGAATCCGTATCTCCATTAGCCGAACCGTATTCGGAACTTCCGGCGGAATTCTTATCGTCCGGCTTATCTGCATAGCTTTCCGCGGAATACCCTTCCTGCAAATCCGAGCCGCCCGGCGTATTGACGGCTGACGCCTGCGCAATGGTCAGGTCTAAGCCCGAAAAATCTATTTTCCCCGTAACGATTACAGGCTGGTTCGTCGATAAAACATCTTCATATTTTAAGAAATTTTTCGGAAAAAAAACCGTTTCTACGTTTGAATTTTTATCGTTCAATATAAACGATGCCATTTTATCGTTATTTCTCGTTTTATGCACTTTAAGCTGATTTATTACGCCGGCAAGTTTATATAAAGCGTCTGGAGCGGTTTTGCCTTTTGAGTCTATATATTCGGATACGATATCGGCAACGGGCCTTATTTTAAGAAGTTTTATTTTTTCTTCATAACCGTCTAAAGGATGACCGGACAGATAGAAACCAAGCGATTCTTTTTCAAAAGCAAGGATAGATTTTTTATCGTCCTTTTCCCCCGTGAGCATTAAATAAGACTCGTCTTTTCCGTCGTCATAATTAATATCTCCGCCGAACGACGCAAATAAATCCGCCTGTCCCGAATCTTCTTTTTCTCTTTTACGGACGGATTCTTCCATTACCGCCTCAAGGTTGTCGAGCATCCATTTTCTCGATTCTCCGCCGATATCTAAAGCTCCGCTTTTTATAAGGTTTTCTATAGTTCTCTTATTGACTTTTCTCGTATCGACCCTCGAGCAAAAATCAAACAAATTTTTGAAAGATTTATTCGTGCGTACCTGCAAAATAGAATCTATAGCCGCTTTTCCCACGTTTTTAACGGCTCCCAGACCGGTTCTTATAGCTAATTTCCCTTTGTTTTCGGCATCTTCTTTGTTTTTATTTTCAAAAGTTTCTCCGCGACATCTTTTTTCTACTATAGCAAATCTTTCCGCAGATTCGTTAACCGACGGCGGCAGTATCTCGCATGCGTTAACGCCTGATTTTGCTTCGTTTATTATTTTTGCTAATTTATCGGTGTTCGACATTTCGCTCGATAAAAGAGCCGCCGTGAAATGTTCCTTGTAATTGGCTTTTAAATATGCCGTCATATATGCAATATAGGCATAAGCGGTCGAATGCGATTTATTAAAACCGTATTCGCCAAATTTTACTATAAGGGAAAAAATTTTTCCCGATTTTGCCGCTTCTATGCCGTTTGCCTTACAGCCGGCAATAAATTTGTCTTTCATCCGGTTAATAAGTTCCGCCTGTTTCTTGCCGACGCCTTTTCTTAAAACATCCGCCTCTCCCATAGAAAACCCCGCAAGATTGGTGGCTACTTTCATTATCTGTTCCTGATAAAGCATCACTCCGTATGTGTCCTGCAAAATATCCTTAAGGGACGGATGAATATAATGTATTCTGGCCTTGCCGTGCTTCGCCTTAATGAAATCGTCAACCATGCCGCTGCCGAGCGGTCCCGGTCTATACAGCGCTACAAGAGGTATTAAATCTTCGAACGAGTTCGGAACGAGTTTTTTTATCAATTCTTTCATACCCGAACTTTCGAGCTGAAAAACTCCGGTGGTATCGCCTGCCGCCAAAAGTTTAAACGTCGTCCTGTCGTTTAAGTCTATATCGTATATATTAAACGTTCCCCGACCGCGGTCCCTTCCCGAATTTTCCGCTCCTGTATCGTTTATAAGCCTTATGGCTTCGTTCATTACCGTAAGGGTTTTTAATCCCAGAAAGTCGAACTTGATAAATCCCAATTTTTCCAGATCGGTTCCGGTGTACTGCGTAGTAATAACATCCGTTTCTTTGGTGCCTTTATACAGGGGCATGTAATTATGAATAGGTTCGTTCGATATAACCACTCCGGCGGCATGCGTGCTTGCATGCCTTGCAAGTCCCTCTAATCTTTTTGCTATTTCTATTAATTTTTTTACCTTAGGGTCAGTTTCTATTAAACCGCGAAGTTTAGGTTCTTCTTTGACAGCGTTATCTAAAGTAATGCCGGGGGTATTCGGAACAAGTTTCGCTATTTTATCGACTTCCGCATAAGGCATATTTAACGCCCTTCCGGTATCCCTTATTACGGCTTTTGCAAGCATAGTCCCAAACGTTATTATCTGCGATACCTGTTCTTCCCCGTACTTATGGGCTACATATTTAATTACCTCGTCCCTTCCGTTTATACAGAAGTCCGAGTCTATATCGGGCATACTTATTCTTTCGGGATTAAGAAACCTTTCGAACATCAAATCGTATTTAATAGGGTCTATTTCCGTGATTTTCAAGCAGTAGGCGGCTAAACTTCCCGCCGCCGAACCCCTGCCCGGTCCTACCGGAATATTGCGTTCTTTTGCATATTTTATAAAATCCGAAACTATTAAAAAATATCCGGCAAAATTGGATTTTTTAATTACGTCTATTTCCATATCCAATCTTGCTTTATATTCTTCTGTTCTGTTTAAGTAGGATTCTGCGGCGGCTTTTGTGGGATTTTTTATAAAGGCTTCTTCGAACCCTTCTCTTGTTTTTTGTTCAAAATAATCTGCGACGTCCGAACCTGCAACCTGTAAATCCACCGCCGTTCTTTCCGTTATCGTTCCTTCCGTTACTGTTTCTATGATACGAGTATCTGCCGCGGTCCTGCCTGTTCCGGCTTTTTTAAGCATTCCACGTTCGTCCTCCGGCTTAAACTGAGGGAAATAATGCCCGCCTTTTAACTTGAACGAAAAATTGCATTTATCTGCTATCAGTAAAGTATTGGATATCGATTCCGCCGGATAACCGCTAAAAATTTCTTTCATTTCTTCCTGCGACCTGAAATACAAGTCTTTGGTAGAAAACTTTAATCTGTCTTTATCCTCTACCGTTTTTCCGGTCTGTATGCAAAGAAGTACGTCGTGGGCTTCGTAGTCTTCTTTAAGAAGATAATGACAGTCGTTAGTAGCCACTAAAGGCACCCCGTATTTTTTAGACAATTCGATAAGTCCGTTGTTTGCGGCAAGCTGTTCTTCCATTCCCTGAACCTGCATCTCTAAATAAAAATCGTCTTTAAAAATATCTAAGTAAAACTTAAGGCTTTCTTCGGCGGTATCATATTTCCCGCGGACGATCTCATAAGGTATTTCCCCTTTAATACAGGCGGACATAGCGATTAAACCTTCGCTATGGTCTTTTAAAATATTTTTATCTATTCTCGGTTTATAATAAAATCCGTCTATATATGATTTCGACACCAATTTAGAAAGGTTGCGGTAACCTTCGTCGTTTTTTGCAAGAAGTATCAGGTGACTATAAAATTTTTCGTTTGCGTTTTTCAGCTTCATATCGGATTTAGAAATATACATTTCACATCCGATTATAGGCTTTACGCCTTTTTCTACGGCTTTTTCATAAAATTCTATTGCTCCGAACATATTCCCATGGTCGGTTACCGCGACAGACGGCATATTAAATTCGATAGCTTTATTTACGACATCGTCGATTTTAATAGCGCCGTCTAAAAGACTGTAATGCGAATGTAGATGCAGATGAACGAATCCGCTCATAATTTTACTCCTTTCTTACTCCCATTCTATCGTCGAAGGCGGTTTAGAGGTAATATCGTAAACCACCCTGTTTATTCCTTTTATTTCGGAAATTATCCTCGAAGAACATATCCTTAAGATATCGTAATCGAGTTTTGCAAAATCAGCCGTCATTCCGTCCGCGGAAGTTACCGCGCGAAGCGCTACGACCGATTCGTAGCTCCTTTTGTCTCCCATTACCCCTACCGTTTTTACGGGAACAAGCACCGGAAAAGACTGCCATACTTGAGCGTATAATCCTGCCGCCCTTATCTCTTCGGTTACTATCGCATCGGCTTTTCTTAAAATATCGAGCCGCCTTTTATCTACTTCCCCGATTATTCTTATAGCCAGTCCCGGTCCCGGAAACGGCTGCCTGTTGATTATTTCGTCCGGAATTCCTAAATTTTTTCCTATTATGCGGACTTCGTCCTTAAATAATTCCCTTAAAGGTTCGATTAATTTTAAATTTAATTTTTTCGGAAGACCGCCTACGTTATGATGGCTCTTAATGATGCTCGAAGCTCCGAATACCTTGACGGATTCGATAACGTCGGGATAAAGGGTTCCCTGAACCAAAAAATTCACGCCTTTGAGCTGCTTTGCTTCTTTTTCGAATATTTTTATAAAAAGCTTTCCTATAATTTTACGCTTTCTTTCAGGGTCGGTTACACCCTTAAGTTCCTTTAAAAACAAAGCCGAAGCATCCACGAGTTTTACTTTAAGATTAAGGTTTTCTTTATAATACTTCATAACGGATTTTGCTTCCGCTCCTCTTAAAAGCCCGTTATCTACAAATATGCACTTAAGATTGCCGCCGATAGCCTTGTTGGTAATAACCGCCGCTACGGTAGAATCTACCCCTCCCGAAAGAGCGCATATAGCTTTTGCTCCACCCGTTTTTTCCTTTATTTCCCTAACTTTATCGGATATAAAGTCTTCCAGTTCCCAGTCGCCTTTAACGCCGGCTATACCGAATAAGAAATTATTCAATATATCGGCGCCGCATTCCGTATGAACGACTTCGGGATGGAACTGAAGCCCGTACATTTTTTTTTCGGGACATTCAAACGCCGCCGTATCGCAGGTCCCGGTCTGCGCCGTTATTTTAAAACCCTGCGGCATTTTTACGATGACGTCGCCGTGGCTCATCCAGACGAGGCTTGACTTTTCACACCCTTTTAAAAGACCGCTCTTACCGGTTATTTCAAGTTTAGAATACCCGTATTCCCTGTTTTTGGCGGGTTTGACTTCTCCGCCCAGAAGATGCGCCATAATCTGCATGCCGTAGCATATGCCGAGAAAAGGAATATTTAATTCAAATAAATCTTTAGATATTACGGGAGCGTTTTTGTCGTAAACCGAAGAAGGTCCTCCCGAAAGTATAACGGCGTCGGCATTATACTCTTTTATTTTGCTTAACGGCGAATTAAAAGGATATATCTCGCAATAAACCTTGCTTTCCCTGATTTTTCTAGCTATAAGCTGTGTATATTGCGAACCGAAATCGATTATCAGTATTTTAGAATGTATTCCCATTGATTAATCTAACCTGTAATTAGGCGCCTCCCTTGTTATAATAACATCGTGAACATGGCTTTCTTTTAATCCCGACGAAGTAATTTTTATGAATCTGGTTTTAGTCCTGAGTTCCTGTACGGAACGAACTCCGCAGTACCCCATTCCCGCCCTTAAACCCCCTATAAGCTGATTAACGGAATCGGAGAGACTGCCTTTATAAGGCACTCTTCCCTCTATGCCTTCGGGAACAAATTTAGATTCGTCCCGGACATGCGATTGAAAATACCTGTCTTTGGAACCGCTGACCATTGCGCCGAGAGAACCCATGCCCCTGTAAACTTTGTAGCTTCTTCCCTGATAAATTATAGTTTCGCCGGGACTTTCCTCCGTGCCTGCAAAAAGATTGCCTATCATAACGCTGTTTGCGCCTCCGGCTATTGCCTTGGAAATATCGCCGGAAAATTTTATACCGCCGTCCGCTATAACCGGAACGCCGTTTTTATCGTAAACTTCGGAACATTCTATTATAGCCGACAACTGAGGAACGCCGACGCCCGCAATCACTCTCGTGGTGCATATAGAACCTGGTCCTATACCGACTTTTACCGCATCCACTCCGGCTTCGACTAAAGCCTTCGCGGCGTCTCTAGTGGCGATATTTCCTGCTACTATATCCATTTTATAGCGTTTTTTTAAATATTTTACCATATCTATGACGCCCTTTGAATATCCGTGCGCGGTGTCGATGACTACGGCATCGACTTCGGCTTCCGCCAGCGCTTCGACTCTCTCCTCCGTATCTTTTGCAATTCCGACCGCCGCCGCAACTCTTAGTCTGCCGAGAGAATCTTTGCAAGAGTTAGGGTATTTTTTGATTTTTTCTATATCTTTAATAGTTATCAGGCCTTTTAAATTGTAGTCGTCGTCAACTACCAGCAGTTTTTCTATTTTTTTCTCGTGAAGCGTCTTTTTGGACTCCTCTAAGGTCGTTCCTACCGGCACCGTAACAAGATGGTCTTTGGTCATAACGTTTTCTACTTTCTCGTTAAGATTAACCGAAAACCTCAAATCCCTGTTGGTAAGTATCCCGACCAGCCTCTCTCCTTTTACTACCGGAACGCCGGAAATCATAAATTTTTTCATAAGGTCGAGCGCATGCGAAATTTTATCGCCGGGGTTTACTTTTATAGGATTTGTAATCATTCCGCTTTCAGATTTCTTAACCCTGTCAACTTCCGCCTTTTGTTCTTCGATAGTTAAATTTTTATGGATTACGCCTATGCCTCCTTCACGCGCCAGCGAAATTGCCGTTTTTGCTTCCGTTACTGTATCCATCGCCGCACTTACCAAAGGAATGTTCAGGTCTATATTTTTAGAAAATTTAGTTCCTAAATCGACGTCTTTCGGAAGTATTTCCGAATAATCCGGAACTATCAGAATGTCGTCGAAACTTAATGACTCCGTAATAATCTCCTTCATTTTCAATTTCCCTCTCTTTATTTAACTACCTTATCAGTCCTTCCAGCAATCCGCACTCGGAAACGGTAAAGCCGGAAACCTCGAAAAAATCCATACTTTTTAACATTATAGCCGCTCCGGCAAGCACAAGATCTTCCCTTCCTGCTTCTACGCCTGCGATTTTCAATCTGCCCGCAGTTTTTACAGCCGCAAACCGTCTATAAATATCTGCGGTTTTTTCTTTGCTTACGAAATATCCGTGAACTTTCAGCCTGTCGTACCGGTTTATATTTAAATCCACCATTGCAAGCGTAGTAGCCGTTCCCGCCGTTCCAAAAAGAGTCATGGGCTTGAACCCGAAACCGCTTCCGGTTATTTTCGCTTTTAGCGAACTTAAGTTTTGCTCTATTCGGTTTTCCAATTTTTTTAAATCTTCTTTAGACGCCGGATCGGATTTTATAATTTCTTCGGTCAAATGAACAACGCCCATATTCAGGCTGTATTTCCATAACGGCAGACCGTTTTTAACGCATGCGTATTCGGTGGAGCCGCCTCCTATATCTATGGAATAAAATTCGTTAATATCGTTAAAACATCTTGAAATACCCTTTAATGTTATTAGCGCTTCTTTTTCGCCGCTTATAATATCGAGTTTAAGTCCGAATTCTCTATAAACAAAATTTTTTACTTCTACCGCATTCGGCGCATCCCTTAAAACGCTGGTACCGGTAATAACGACGTTTTCCGGTTTTATGCCGTATTTTTTAACTTTTTCTGTATAAATCCTTAAAGCATCTTTTAATCTGCTTATAGATAGAGGCGTTATGATTCCTTCTTTTTTAAAATTTTCCCCCAGCCTGATAATTTTCATATCGACATAATCCGGACTTAAAACATTACTTTTTGAATCGGTTATCAGACATCTTATAGTATTAGTTCCTATGTCTATCGAAGCTTTGAAAGGCATCTGAACCACGCTATTCTCCTGTATATTTTTTAACGTATTTAACGTAATTATCTGCAGACTCTCTTATAGAATCGATTTCTTTTTCGCCGAGATTCTTTTTTATTACTCCCGGGAGTCCCGCTACCAAAGAACCGTCAGGTATAACGGCATTTTCCTTAACTAAAGCGCCGGCGGCTATTATGCAGTTTTTACCGATTTTTGCTCCGGTTAACACTATTGCGCCGATACCTATAAGGCAGTTATCGCCTATTTCGCATCCGTGCAAATTAACGCTGTGTCCTATGGTAACGCCGTTGCCTATTACTAAGGGGCCGGTATCGTGCTGAACGTGAAGAACGCTGTTATCCTGAACGTTGGTATTTGTCCCTATCCTTATATAATTAACGTCGCCTCTTATAACGGAGCCGAACCAGACGCTCGAACCTTTTCCTATTTCTACGTCACCCACGATAACGATATTGCCGCACAGATATACCGATTCGTCTATCTTGGGATATTTACCAAGATAAGATTCTATGACCATAACCCCTCCCCCCGCAACTTGCCGATCTTAAATTTATTTTATCGTTTATTATTTATTTTGATTTCTTTTGTTTTAATTGTATATTATATAACAATTTTGACTCAAACGGCAGAATTTTATTTGGAATTTTTATAATTATATAAGCTTTTTCGAAAGCGATTCCGCCTGTTTTTTTGCTTCCAATACGTCTTCTATCGTTTTCAATTCGAACGGCTTATGCTTTTGCATAACCGACTCTACATTTTGGGCGATTTTGTTAAAAGATATTCTTTTATTCAGAAACGAATTTACAAAAATTTCGTTTGCCTCGCAAAAAACTGCGGGCATGCTTTTTCCTGCTCTCAAAGATTGTCTTGCAAGATTTAAAAACGGAAATTTTGAGTTATCCGGATTAAAAAACTCCAGTTTTCCAATTTCGGCAAGGTTCACCGGATTCATAAGTTTATGCAGCCGGCGCGGATACGACAGCGCATAACCTATTGGACCTTTCATATCGGCGTCTCCCATCTGCGCTATTATCGAACCGTCCATAAACTCTACCATGGAATGAACTACCGCCTGAGGATGTATTAAAACGTCTATTTTATTTTCTTCTATATCGAATAAAAAAGAGGCTTCTATTATCTCCAATCCTTTATTTGCAAACGTCGAAGAATCTATAGTTATCTTTTTTCCCATTTTCCATTTAGGATGGTTTAACGCCATATCGACCGTAATATTTTTAAAATAGTCTTTATCCTTGTCGTAAAACGGGCCTCCGGACGCCGTGAGTATCAATTTTTTAACGTCGGAGTTAACTCCGCTTCTAAGACACTGAAACAGGGCGGAATGTTCGGAATCGACGGGAATTATTTTGGCTTTGCCCGCTTTCGCGGTCCTGTTGAGAATATCTCCCGCCATAACCATAGATTCTTTGTTTGCGAGAGCCAGGTCTTTTCCTGCGGCAAGACTTTCGTAAGACAGCATAAGACCTGCAGAACCGCTTATAGCGTTTAACACGGTATCGAAAATATCGTCGGAAACAACTTCACATAGGCCTTCTTCTCCGAAAGTAAATTTCGTCTTAACGCCGTCAACGTTGTTTAATTCGTTTTTCGCTTTAATCGATTCGGCTCTTGAAGAAAGAACGCAATATAAAGGATTAAACTGCGTAATCTGTTCCTTTAATTCCGCGGTAAAATGTCCCGCGGCTATGCCTTTTACCGCAAACTTATCCGGATATGCAAGAGCCACTTCTAAAGCATTTCTGCCTATAGACCCCGTGGAACCGGCAAGAAATATATTACGCATATTAATTTAACCCGTCCGTTTCGAAATTATTTTTTCTGGATTAACGCTTTAAATAATAGGACGCCGTATAATAAAAAAAAGGGGCGGCAAGTATGAGGCTGTCTATCCTGTCTAAAATACCGCCGTGACCAGGAATCAAATATCCGGAATCTTTTTTCCCGCCCATTCTTTTGATTAACGATTCGGTTAAGTCCCCGAACATCCCTGCTATAACCGTAACGGACGATAAAATTATAAATGAAACAGCTGTAAATCTTTTATAATCGTTTATAAAAATTCTAAAAATAAGAGCTATGAGAACCGCCGATAAAAAACCTATTAATGCGCCTTCCACGGTCTTCTTAGGGCTTAGCGAAACGATAAGCTTATGCCTGCCGAAATGTCTTCCGCCGTAATACGCAAAAATATCGGACGCCCATACAAGTATAAATAAAAGTAAAAGGAGAAGTCTGCCGCTGGAAATCGCAAAAATTTTCAGAAGGAAAGATATGAGAAAGCCTGCATAAAGTATAGAAAATAGGTCTATAAATATACTTCTGCCCGAATCGGTTTTAAAGGAAAGCACGTTTTTGAAAAAAATCAAAAAAACCGATAAAAATAAGATAAATATAAAAGCATCCGGTTTTAGAAAAGCAAATGAAAATGCAGTTAATATAGCAAGAATTTCCGGCAGTATAAAATATCTATATCCGGATAAATCGAAAATGGAGTATATTTCATAAACGGAAAACGCCGTTATAACGGCGGATACTATAAAAAATTCGTATATATTCAGCAGGAATACAGATAAGATTATAACAGTTCCAAATATAATGCCGGACATAAATCTTTTAGGGTCAAAATTAGGTTTTTCCAAATCTTCTTATCCTTTTTTCATAATTTTTTAACGCCGCTATTAAGTTTTTCTTTCTAAAATCAGGCCATAGAGTTTTGGTAAAATAAAGTTCGGCATAGGCGGTCTGATAAAGCATAAAATTAGAAAGCCTAAGTTCGCCGCTTGTCCTTATGAGAAGATCGGGATCGGGAGTTCCTGCCGTGTATAGATAAGACGAAAAAAGTTTATCGTTTATATCTGTAAATTCTATCGCGCCTTTTTTTACGTCTTCGGCAATTTTACTTACCGCGTTTAATATTTCTTCCTTCGAGCCGTAACTTAACGCAAGCGTTAAAGTTAATTCGCCGCCGTTTTTTGTTTTCTCCGCCGCCTTCGACACGGCAGTTTTCGATTTATCAGGCAATCTTCCGATATCGCCTATAAAATTAAGCCTGATTTTATTTTTAATAAGATACGGAAGTTCTAATTCGATATATTCGTCAAGAAGTTCCATTAAAGAATCTACTTCGTTTTCCGGTCTCTGCCAGTTTTCGGAAGAAAAAGCATAAACCGTAAGATATTTGATTTTATATTCTATAACTCCCTCGACAACGGATTTTAAAGATTTTATTCCCTCTATATGTCCGTAAATTCTGTCTAAATTCCTTTTCTTTGCCCATCTGCCGTTTCCGTCCATAATAACCGCAATGTGGCGGGGGAGATTTTTAAAAGTCATACTTCGGATATTTCTTTCTCTTTGCGTTTTGTGATTTCGTCTATTTCCCTAATAAAATTATCGGTCAATTCTTGAATTTTTTTCTGGATTTTAAAAGACTGGTCTTCCGATATTTCTTTAGATTTCTCCGACGACTTTATTTTTTCGTTTGCCAATCTCCTGAAATTTCTCACTTCCTGTTTTATAGATTCGGATAATTTGCCTACCTGCTTTATGATTTCTTTGCGCCGCTCCTGCGTCAAAGCGGGTATGGCGATACTGATGCTTTTGCCGTCGTTTGAAGGATTTAAAGACGGGTCGTATTTTTGTATGGCTTTTTCTATTGCCGGAAGCGAACCTGCATCCCACGGATTTATCGTTATCGTCCTGCTGTCCGGAACCGAAATCGAAGCAAGCCTTATTATAGGGGAAACCGAACCGTAATATTCGACGTTAACCGCATCTATTAGTCCGGTCGATGCCCTTCCCGTCCTTATCCTCGCAAGTTCGCTTTTAAAAGCCGAAACCGCATGCAACATTTTCGATTTAGTTTCGTTGACAAATTCCGGTTCGTTCATCATATAAAGCTCCTCGAAAATTAAGAATTAGAATTTGTAATTACCGTACCTATGGATTCGCCCCTAACGACTTTTAACAGATTGCCTTTGACGAGCAGGTTAAAAACGACTATAGGCAGTTCGTTGTCCATACATAAAGATATAGAAGTAGAATCCATAACTTTTAAATTTTTGTTTAGAACGTCTATATAAGAAAGTCTTTCAAATTTAACGGCTTCCCTGTTTACGAGAGGGTCTTCGGTATAAACGCCGTCTATTCTCGTGGCTTTCAGTATGACGTCCGCGTGAATTTCCATAGCCCTTAGAGAAGCGGCGGTATCGGTAGTAAAATATGGATTACCGGTTCCCGCGGCAAATATAACCACCCTCTTTTTTTCTAAATGGCGCAATGCCCTTCGGCGTATATAAGGTTCGGCAACCTGCTGCATTGCAATAGCCGTCTGCACCCTCGAAATTACGCCGTTATCCTCCAGGCTTGCCTGAAGGGCAAGAGCGTTTATAACGGTAGCAAGCATACCCATATAATCGCCCTGCGTGCGTTCTATCCCAAGCCCTTTGGACGAACTGCCGAATCCCCTGAAAATATTGCCGCCGCCTATGACGACCGCAACTTCGGCGCCCTCGGAGGTAACGGATTTTATTTCCTGCGATACGAAATTTATAATCGCCGGATCTATTCCGCATTTGCTTCCGCCGGCTAAAGCCTCGCCGCTGACTTTCAGCAGTATTCTTTTATAATTAAGCCCCTGCATCATTCTCCCAGCTGATAACGGACGAATCTTTTTAAAATAATATTTTCTCCAAGTTTAGCTATATCGTTGTCTATTACGGCAGAAATATTTTTAGACGGGTCTTTTATGAAAGCCTGTTCGAGCAGACAGACGTCCTGATAATATTTTTCGAGCTTGCCTTCTATTATTTTTTCTTTAACAGCCTGCGGTTTATCCATAGTTGCAAGCTGTTCCCTGTATATTTCTTTTTCCTTCGCTATAATTTCGGGCTGAACCGCTTCTCTTTTAATATAAAGAGGGTTCGAAGCGGCTATATGCATAGCGATATTTTTTGCGAGCTCCTGAAATTCCGCCGTTCTTGCGACAAAATCGGTTTCGCAGTTTATTTCTAAAAGCACTCCTATCCTGCCGCCTGCATGTATATAGGAATAAATTAAACCTTCTTTCGCTTCCCTGCCTGCTTTCTTCTGAGCTTTTGCAAGTCCTTTTTTTCTAAGGACTTCCACGGCTTTTTCCAAGTCGCCGCCCGTTTCTACGAGAACGTTTTTACAATCGACGAAACCTGCTCCGGTCATCTGCCGCAGATTTTTTACAAGTCCGGCGCTTATATTCTGTGCATTATCCAATTATTTTTTCCTCCCTTCCATCTCTTTTATAATTTGTTTTATATGGAAATATCTTCTTCTTCGCCGGCAGTTTCCGCGTTTCCGGCTGAAGCAGATACCGCTGCGGCAAAAATCTCTTCGGTGATAACTCCTTCCGGTAAAGGCTGTCCTTTCCCTTTGCCCGTCTTTTCTTCGTAAATCTTTCTTCCTTCGATAATAGCATCGGACATCGTGCTTAAAATCAGCTTTATGGCTCTTATAGCATCGTCGTTTCCGGGTATTATCCAGTCCACCAATTCCGGGTCCGCATTGGTATCGGTAACGCCTATAACCGGAATGCCAAGCCTTTTTGCCTCTTTAGCGGCTATAATTTCATGATGGACGTCCACTATAAAAATAGCATCCGGTATTTTATACATATCCCTGAGGCCATTAAGAACTTTCTGGTGTTTAACGATTTCTTTTTCCATCCTTGCCATCTCTTTTTTGGTAAATCTGGAAAATTCTTCCGATTCTTTTAAGGCTTCGAGTTCTTTTAATCTCTGTATGGAAAGTTTAATAGTGGCAAAGTTGGTAATCATTCCGCCGAGCCATCTTTCGTTTACGTACGGCATACCGCACCTTTTAGATTCTTCCACCACGATAGGATTAGCCTGCTTTTTCGTACCTACGATAAGAATAACCCCTCCTTCTCCGGCTATACTTTCGAGCTTTTCGTAAGCCGCCGCGATATAAGGCAGGGCTTTTTGAAGATCTATTATATGGACACCGTTTCTCGCCCCGTAGATATATGGCCTCATTTTAGGGTTCCATCTTTTTGTCTGGTGTCCGAAATGGACGCCTGCTTCCAACAACTGCTTAATTGTAACGTTAAACGGCATTTTAGTCTCCTTTTGCGCTTTTTTCTCCCCGCCTATAAAAACACTTCAAGCACAAATTAATAAGCGGGTACGATTTAGTTAAAGTTAAATTAAATTAAATTAAATTAAATTTAAATCTGCTTTATTTTTCTTTGAATTAACATATCTTTTTATCATTTTTAGACATTTATTGCAAGAAAAAAATCTTCAAAAGAAAATCTTCAAAAGAAAATTTAAAATATTATTATATCCGTTAACCGGAATCCTTTTTAACTCGAATGAGTTGTCGCCGACTTCTATCCTGCCGCTTGCGGTTGTAAACGCCGCGGTATAACCGGCGTTTTTAACCGCCCTCATAACGATTGGGTTATAAGCGCCGAAAGGATAAGAAAAAAAATCGACGGGAGCGTTAATAATATGTTCTAAATAAGCTTTCGAAGCGATAAGCTCGCCTATTAAAACTCCTTCTTCGAGCCTGTCCAAATAATAATGGTTTATACCGTGCGAACCTATAAAAAACCCGTTTTTAAACATTTCTTTTATTTCGTTTTTATTTAGAAAGTTTTCCTTAACCCTTTCTCTTTCGTCGGAAACGACGCTTTTCTTCCCGATGAAACCGCTGCTTACGAATATTATCGAGGAAAAACCGGCAGACTTCAGTATCGGATAGGCGTTAAGATAATTATTTTCGTATCCGTCGTCGAACGTTATCAACAAAGGTTTTTTTACCGGCGGTTTATGCCCTTTTATAAAAGACAAAATTTCTTTGGGATTTACGGTATCGTATCCTAAAAATTTAAGCAGGGATACCTGCCTTTTAAACTGTTCCGGCGTAACGTATAAACCTTTATATACGGCGTCTTTTTTAGGATAGTCTATTTTATGATAGTATAGAACGGGGATTTTCATAAGATAAACCCGCTAACTTCTGTAAGATGCGTTTATATCGATATACCCATAAGTAAGGTTGCACGTTAAAACCGACCTGCTTTTACTTCCGGCTTTCAAATCTATTTTGACATCTATTTCTTTTGGAGATAATACGGTTTCCTCGATGCTTTTGCTCAATTTTTCTGAAGCGGTCGAATTTTCCACTATAATTTTTCCGTTTATGTAGATATCTATTCCGCCGCGGTTAAAAGGAACACCTGCTCTTCCCACCGCCGCCACTATTCTGCCCCAGTTTAAATCTTCCCCCGTTATCATAGTTTTAAACAGAGGAGAATTTGCAACCGTTAAAGCCGCTTTTTTAGCGCCGGATTCGGTGGAAGCATTCATAACGGTAACATTGATAAGCTTTGTAGCCCCCTCTCCGTCGAGAATTATCATTTTTGCAAGTTCGTAACAAACTTCGAAAAGAGCTTCTTTTACGATATTATAATTATCGATTCCACGCTTATTGCGAGCCGTTAAATCGATTAACGGCTCGTCCGCCGGGTAAAAAAAAGCGGCTGTATCGTTTGTGGAAGTATCGCCGTCGACGGTAATCGAATTAAACGATTTTTCGACGCATTCTTTAAACATTGCGTCCGCGGTTTCTTTTTTTAAAGGAATGTCCGTAAATATAAACGCAAGCATCGTCGCCATATCAGGCATAATCATACCCGACCCTTTAGCGGCTCCTTCTATTTTATAGTTTGCGCCGCCGAACGAAACATTTTTGGAAACAGCCTTAGGAAACGTATCGGTGGTCATAATCGCCATTGTAAAATCGCCGAACCCGTTTTTGCCCGCCGATTTAATTAATCCGGGAACGGCGCGTTCTATAAGAGAAACGTTAAGCCTTTCGCCTATTACGCCTGTAGAACATACAAAAACGCCGCTTTCCTCGATACCGGCTTCTTTTGCAACCGACCGGACGACTTTCTTTGCATCCGCTATTCCGTACTTGCCGTTGCATGCATTGGCATTTCCCGAGTTTACGATCAACGCCCTTATAATATTCTTAGAATTTTTCTTAGATATAATTACCGGAGCCGCTTTAACCTTATTGCGCGTAAAAACGGCGCTGACCCTTAGAGGAATTTCGGAAATCATTAATCCTACGTCTAAACCTTTATTTTTTTTCAGTCCGCAGGCTTTACCCGAAAATAAGAAATTATTGATTTTTCCCATGGCAGTTTTTGTATTTTTTACCGCTGCCGCAGGGACAGGGTTCGTTTCTTCCAATTTTTTTAGGTTTAACTATGGGTTTCTGCTTTTCTTCCGCGCCTCGATTCATTTCGTTATGGGTCAGGACTATGCTGTCCGCAAGAAGTCCGGCTCCTTCTAAAATATCTTCGGCGTTAATTCCATCCTCGAACTGAACCGCTATTATAGAGTTAAGCGCTTCTTCCTTCATTCTGAACTGCATATTTATAAAAAGTTCATAGGCTTCTTTCTGATATTCGATAAGAGGATTTACCTGCGCGTATCCCCTCAAACCTATACCTTCTTTAAGGGAGTCTAACGAAGTCAGGGCGTCTTTCCATAAACCGTCGACCGCCTGAAGATAAAGAGCTTTAATTATATCGATTTTTTCATCTTCGGGAAACAATTCTATTTTAGCGTCTATATTTTTTTTAATTAAATCCGAAACGGCGTTAAAAAAGTCGTTTCTCGACATTTTTTTAAAAAAATTTATAACAGCTTTTTTTCTGTCTTCCCGAGAAGCAGGCGCGGGATTAAGATTTAAATTTAAATTTTCTGCGCCGGATTCTATTATATCCGTCGATAGATTTGCTTTAAATATTTCTAAAAGTCCCTCTATATCCCAGTTTTCGCTATGCGTTTTTTCCGGAACGTAAGTTTCGAAATAAGATTCCAGCAAAGACTTGATATCGAATACAATATCTTCGTAAATCTCCGATATATCGTTTATCTGCAATATTCTTCTTCTGTAGGAATATATGAGTTCCCTCTGCTTGTTCATTACGTTATCGTAATCGATAAGATTTTTTCTAATGTCGAAATTATGTCCTTCCACCTTTTTCTGGGCGTTTTCGATTGCTTTAGATATCATGTTATGCTCGATTGCCTGCCCGTCTTTAAGCCCCAGTCTTTCCAAAAAAGGCGCAAGCCTTTCCGAACCGAATATCCTCATCAGGTCGTCTTCGAGAGATACGTAAAATCTCGAAGAACCTACGTCGCCCTGCCTGCCCGACCTTCCTCTCAGCTGGTTGTCTATGCGCCTCGATTCATGTCTTTCGGTTCCTATAACGTGAAGTCCTCCGAGGTCTTTAACTCCTTCCCCTAAAACTATATCCGTTCCTCTTCCCGCCATATTGGTCGATAGGGTAACGGACTTTTTCTGTCCGGCGTTTTTTATAATTTGAGCTTCTTTGGCATTATTTTTTGCGTTAAGAACCGAATGCGGTATTCCTTTTTTCTTTAAAAAGCCGCTCAATCTTTCCGATTTTTCTACAGAAACCGTTCCGACCAGAACAGGCTGTCCCGTTTTATATTTTTCGGCGATTTCTTCCGACACGGCGTTAAACTTTTCGGCTTCGGAGGCAAATACGAGGTCGGCATAATCTTTTCTTACCATAGGCTTATTCGTCGGAACGACGACTACGTCCAAGTTGTATATTTTCTTAAATTCTTCCGCTTCGGTATCCGCAGTTCCGGTCATACCCGCCAGTTTATTATACATCCTGAAAAAATTCTGAAACGTTACGGTGGCAAGAGTCTGATTTTCTCCTTCTACTTTAAGGCGTTCTTTTGCTTCTAAAGCCTGATGCAGTCCTTCGCCGTAACGTCTGCCGTTCATAACGCGACCGGTAAATTCATCGACTATAACAACCTGATTATCCTGCACTAAATAATCGACGTCCTTAAAATAACAGGCATGCGCCCTCAATGATTGATTTACCGCATGCAGTAAATCTAAATGCCGCGGGTCGTAAATATTTTTTATTTTCAGGGCATTTTCTGCTTTTTCTATGCCTTCTTCCGTCATTATAGCCGTCTTCAATTTCTCGTCAACCGTGTAATCCGTATCTTTAAGCATATCGCGCACGGCATTATCCGCCTTATAATATAATTCGGTAGTTTCATCGGATTCGCCCGAAATTATAAGCGGCGTTCTTGCCTCGTCTATCAGCACGGAATCCACTTCGTCGATTATTGCGTAATTCAGCTCCCTCTGGACGTAATCTTCCAAGGAATACTTCATATTGTCTCTCAGATAATCGAAACCGAATTCGTTATTGGTGCCGTACGTTACGTCGCAGTTATAAGCGGTTTTTCTTGCATCGTCGTCCATATCGTTTGTTATGACCCCCACGGAAAGACCGAGCATATTATAAGCCTTGCCCATCCATTCCGCGTCTCTTTTGGCAAGATAGTCGTTGACCGTTATAATATGAACGCCTTTGCCGGTCAAACTGTTGAGATAGGCGGGCATAACGGCTACAAGCGTTTTTCCTTCGCCCGTCGCCATCTCGGCAATTTTTCCGGAATGGAGAACCATGCCGCCTATAAGCTGAACGTCAAAGGCCCTGAGTCCAAGAGCTCTCTTAATTCCTTCCCTCGCAAGCGCAAAAGCGGAAGGCAGAAGTTCGTCGAGCTTTTTATACTGTTCCGACTGGGAAAGTTCTTTCAGTTCATTTTTGAATTTAAGGGTCGCGCCTTTTATTTCATCGTCTCCGATATTGGAATACTGCGCCTCTAAAGAATTAATTTGTTCCACCAAAGGCTTCAATCTGGCAATCTCCCTCTGGTTGCTGGTTCCAAATATGCTTTTTAATAATTTTACTACCAAAGTAAATATTCTCCTTTTTATTTTCCCGAAACCCGAATGTTTTCGAACAGTATCGAAGGCGAACCTATCGAACCGAAAAAACGTATATCGTCCGCTATTTTCGATATATCGTTAAATAACCGCATAATATTTCCGCTGACCACTATTCCTTTAACGGGAAAATCAATTTTTCCGTTTTTGACGTAAAATCCCGATGCCCCCAGAGAAAATTCTCCGGTATAAGGCTTTGCCATGTGCAAACCCATTAATTCGTTTATATATAAACCTTCTTTAACAGAGCTAATTATGTCGAGAATATTAGTTCCGCCGTTTTTTATAAAAAAATTTGTGGAGCCGACGTCGGGCGGAAGAGTAAAAGATCGCCCCGCAGAATTTCCGGTCGATTTTACTCCGTACATTTTCGCATATTCTATATCGTAAAGATAGGAATTTATCGTGCCGGACGAACATAAATCTTTTTTCCGCATCTTTACGCCTTCTCTGTCGAATAAATCCGTCAGCGCTCCTCCGTATAACAGACCGTCGTCTATTATGTTTAATTTATCCGAAAATACTTTTTCCCCTATTTTACCTTCCAGCAAAGATTTCTTTTTATAAACGCTGTCGGCGTAAAAGGATTGCTTCAGAATTCCGAGAATTTCGGAAGAAGTATAGTTATCGAACACAATGTTATAATTCCTGCTCGCGACGGTTTTGGCTCCAAGCTGGTCAACGCCTTTTTTGGCGGCGTTCATAGCAACTTTTTTAAATTTTAAATCTCCGAAATTATGCGAGAAATCAAAATCGAATCCCGAACCGGTATCTTCGCCGTCGCGTGATGCCGCCGATAAAAATATCTCGTAAAACGTTTTCCTCGAAGATACGTCGATTCCGTTGGAATTATAAAACCTTTTTGTAATTAGGGTTTCGGAATACGACGGCTTATCTACTTTATATATTTTTTTATCGTAAGAATAAGCGGTTTCTTCCATTTCCAGCAGTAAAGATTTCTTTCTATCTATATCTATATCTTTGCCGTTGTCAGAATAAATGCCTAATTTTTCCGGAGCATCCGCATCGTTATCGGGATTTTCGCCTTTTTCGGCAAATCCGGCATATTCGTTTGCATCCATATATTTTAAAAGGGAATATGCCCCGCCTAACGCGTTTAAAATTTTACTATCTTCCAATCCAAGACAATATGAAAAACTCATTTTCTTTTTGTCTAAAAGCCTTATATTAAGACCGTTGGTTTCGGCATTTACGTAATTAGATATGCCGCCGTCTTCGGACTCCATTTTTAACACCTTTGAATTAAACATATAAAGCTCGAATTTTACGCCTTTCTTTCCGCAATAATCGCTTGCGATCGAAACCGCGGAATCGAAAGACGAATTCCCGTCTCTATCGTAAAGCAAGGCTCCGCCGGACTTTTTTTTATTTAAAGCCGTCATATGTATGTTTTCCTTTTTTAATTTAATTTAGCTGAATTACGAATATTGTTTGTCTATTTATTATTTACACGGGATATTATATCCGCGGCAACTTCCTCTATAGATTTCTCGGTAATATCTATGACGTATGCGTTTAATCGGGAGTATATAGACAGCGAATGGGAAAGCTCCTTTTCTATAGATTCTTTCGACACGTAATCCTGGGAAAGGGGAAGCCCCATTCTCTTTAATCTTTCTTTTCTCAGGTTCGAAATTCTAAGCGGATCGGAGATAAGCCCGAATATTTTTCCTTTAGGAACTTCGTAAACCGCTTCGTCGATAACCTGGGAATCTATTATAGGAATATTTGCCGCTTTAAAGCCTCTCTGGGCAAGAAAGAGACACAGAGGGGTCTTCGATGTTCTGGAGACTCCCAGTATAAGAGCATCGGCTTCGGAAATTTCGTCTATCCTCTGTCCGTCGTCGTGTTTTACCGCATATTCCAGCGCATCGATTCTTTTGAAATATTCGTCGTTGACCCTGTGGATTAATCCCGGCTTTCTTTCGGGGGACAGATTTAGGATATTTGCTAATGAATTTAATACCGGACCAATGATATCTATGCTTATTATGCCTTTTTCGGCCGATTCCTGAAGCATAATGTTTCTGAGACCGTCCTTAACAAGCGTAAAAATAACTAAGGCATTTTTATCGGCGGCTTCCGTAATTATTTCTCTTAATTTTAGTTCCGAGTCGATTAATAAAAACCGCTTGAGCCGGACTTCCGGAATAGAAAACTGAGATATTGCCGCCCTGGCTACCTTTTCGGCGGTTTCTCCCGTCGAATCCGATACCACGAAAACTTGAAAATCTTTGCTTTTTTCGTTTTTATTATTCATAGTTCTGCCCTATATAATATATATTATTTACATATGAGTTTTTAAGCCCATTTTTTTCCACATAAGCATACCGCCCTTCAGATTATAAACATTATTAAAACCGTGCCTTTTAAGCATGGCACAGGCGGAATAACTTCTTACGCCGCTGCGGCAGACCGCAATTATTTCTTTTTCTTTATGCGGTTCTAATTCTTTAATTTTTAAAGGTAAAAGTTTTATAGGGATTAATTTCGAATTTTCCAGGTGTCCCAAATTACCGCTATATTCATGCGGGTCCCTTACGTCTATTACAATAGTATTTTTACCTTCTTTATCTTCCGATAATTTTTTAAAAGCTTCTTCGGGGGTTATCTGACTAACGTCTTTCGAACAGCCTTCCCCTTTAAAAATGTTAAACATTGCTTGGTTCCCCTCTTCTTTATATTTTTATGCAAATTGTATTTATTATAATACATCGTTCAGGTTTTGTCTATATTTTTACAGTTCCCAAAATTGCCGATAGAAAATTATTTTTCTGGATTCCTGCTTACGCAGGAATGACTTCGCAGGTTTTAAGGTCTTCACCCAACGGGTGTCATTCCCGCGTAGGCGGGAATCCAGTATTTATTTAACTTTAAAGCCATTTTAATGGTTTCTATCGGCAATTTTGGGGGGCGCGTTTCGAATCCGCCCGACTCTATTTTTATAATTTTTATAATTTAAGCATTACGGCAGTTTCGTCGCAATCGGGAAATTTGACACAGTTTATGCAGTCGCTCCATATCTTATGCGGTAATTCCGATTTGTCTATAATTTTAAAACCGGATTTTTGAAAAAATTGCGGTTTATAAGTAAGGGCAAAGATATTTGTTATTTTAAAAAATTTCGCCTCTTCGATACATTTTTTTATAAGTTCCGTTCCGATAAGTTTTCGCGTATAAGGTTTTTTTACCGCTAAAGACCTGATTTCCGCAAGGTCTTCCCATACTATTGTAAGAGCGCAAGCTCCTATAACATCAGGCGCGCGGCCCGCTCCGCCGGACCCTTCTTCGCCTTCTTCGCCTTCGTTTTCTATTTCCGCTATATAAAAATCGCGCAGATGTTCATATATATCGCTCATAGAACGCGGAAGCATTTCTCCCGCCCTGGAATATTCCAAAAAAAGATTATAAAGATGTTTGACGTCGCACATTAGAGCCTTTCGCAATACCGCTTTAACGGTCCTGGTATTCTCCTTTGCGGGTTTAATTTTTTCCGCCGTTTCTATTTCAATTTCTATTTCGGTAGGATAAAAAATAGTTCCTCCGCCTTTTTCGTATCTCTGTCTGCCCGTCTTATACAATGATTCCTCTCTTCTTAAGAATTTCTTTAGCATGCCGCAGAGCCGCTTCTCCTTTTGAATCGCCCGACAGCATCCTTGCCGTTTCGACCGCTCTTTCGTAGGTAGAAAGCCCTTTAATTCTCGTATATGTTTTCCCGCAGTCAACTTCTTTATAGACAAAAAAATGTTTATCGGCAAAAGAAGATACCTGCGCAAGATGAGTTACGAGAATCACCTGATTTGCCTCCGATATGGCTTTAAGAGCCGACCCTACAAAATTTGCTACGTCTCCCCCTATTCCAACGTCTATTTCGTCGAATATAAAAGATGCGATATCTTTCTTTTTATTCAAAATCTTTAATATGCAAAGGCTTACGCGGGAAAGTTCGCCTCCGGATGCGACCTTGGAAAGAGGCTTAGGTTCTTCGCCGGGGTTTGCCGAAAACAGAAAAATACATTCATCTAATCCGGTTTCCGAAAAACTCTTTTCAAAATCTAACTTAGAAATACTTATTTTAAATACAGGTTTAATACCTAAAAATAAAAGTTCTTTTTCTATTTCTTTTTCTAAAATAGAAGCGTAATTCAGTCTTTTGAGATGCAATTCTTCCGCAGATTGCAAAAATTTTTTCTTCAGATTTTCGTATTCGGCGTCTATTTCGGAAATTCTCTGCTCAAGCTCGGTTATACCGCTTAATTCTTTTTTTGCTTCGCCGTAAATTTTTAACAGCTCTTCGAGATTATAAACGTCATATTTGTTTTCTATGCCTATAATAGCGTCTATTTTAAGGCGTATTTCGTTCAATCTTTCTTCGTCTAACTCTAAAAACGAATATTTTTCTAAAAATAAAAGAATGTCCTCAATTTCTATTTTTGCGGTTTCCGCGTTTCTTAACCCGTCTTTCTTTTTAAAATCGGAATCTAATTCCGACAATCCGGAAAGATTGGAAATCAATAACGTCAAATACTTTAAAATTCCGTATTCTTCGTTGTCTATCAAATCTATGGAATTTAAAATTAATTCTTTTATCCCATTGACGTTCTCAAGTTTCTTAAGCTCCTCTTTTAAAATTTCTTCATCGTTTACGGATTTAATATCTAATTTTTCTACATCGTTTACTATATAAGAATTTATGGTTTTTATACGCGATATACCGTCTATTTTTTTTGCTATATCTTCTTTTTCGGCTAAAATTTTCTTAATATCGTTATAAATTTTACCGCTTTCCGCCGACAAATCTTTGTTCCCCGCAAAGTCGTCTAAAAAAGCCAGTTGACTGACCGGGTCTATTAAAAATCTTCTGTCGTTCTGTCCGAATATTTTGACTAAATTTTCGCTGAGCCGTTCGAGCACACTTTTATTTACCTGTTCGTTATTTATAAAATATTTGCTTTTTCCGGTTTCCGTAACAGTTCTCTTGAGAATTAAATCGTCGGAATTTAATATATCGCCGTCTATTCCGCTTTCCGTAAATAAATCCGTTAAATCGATTTTTAAGCCGCCGCTAAAATCAAACACCGCGCTTACGGAACCCTCCTTTTCTCCTGTTCTTACGACATCAGGCCCTTTGACCTTTCCGAAAAGGAAATTTATCGATTCGATTATTATGCTTTTGCCGGCTCCTGTCTCTCCGCTCAGGACGTTCAACCCTTCGCAGAAATTTATTTCTAAATAGTCTATTGTGGCAAAATTTTTTATATTTATCTTTTTTAACAATTTTACTTTTACCAGTTTAATTTTGTTCTTAATATATTCCAGTAATCGTAATCTAAAGACGTCGAGAGATAAACTTTAAAGGTATGTTTTTTAATTACTACTTCGTCGTAATCATAAAGCTGTAACCCGTCTCTTCCGTCTGCGGATATAAAAATATCCCTTTCCTGAGGCATAATTTTTATTTTAAGTTCGCAAGGGCTGATTATAAGCGGTCTGTTTGAGAGGGTATGAGGACATATGGGGGTAAGAATGAAAGCATCTATGCCCGGCTGAACGATGGGGCCGCCCGCCGACAACGAATATGCCGTAGAACCGGTAGGAGTAGCTATTATAAGTCCGTCCGCCCTAAAGTCGTTTAACCATGCGTCGTTAACGGAAACAGTCAAATTAATCACCCTTGCATGGATACTTTTTTCTCTTGCGACGGTCGCTTCGTTTAACGAAACTAATTTTTCGATAGATTTGCCCTGTCTAAATACCTCGATGTCCAGAGCCATTCTCGGGATAAATTCCAAAGAACCGTCAAAGAATCTTTCGACCGCCTCTTTTTTTTTGTATTCCGGAATTTCGACTAAAAAACCTAACTTCCCAAAATTTATTCCTATTATCGGAACTTCAAACGGAAAAATCTTTCCCAAAGTAATTAAAAGAGTCCCGTCTCCTCCGCATACTACGATGAGTCCAACCCCCTTGGTATCGGACGGCGCAATATCCATGCTGGGTCTTACTATTCCTTTTATGCCGTTTTGCTCAAACAATCCGCAGATATAGTTTGCGGATTCCATAGCGGGAGCAAAGTCTTTCTTATAGGAAACAAGAACCCTTTCGATGTTTTTATTAAATTCGGATGAAAGCATTAAATCGCCTTAACGCTAATGAAGGGCTTTTGTTTCATTTAATAATCCGCCCTCTTTTATTATTTTAACCTGCCTGCCGGTTAAATTATATTTGAACTTATATTCCGCGTTCCCTTTAGTTTTGTTTATAAAAGTTACCGGCTTGCGTTCGTCTAATTCCTTTAAAATATTCGGGGCGTTAAGCTCGTCTCCCTGCTCTATTTTATCATAATCGGCAGTGTTTTCAAAAGTCAGTGGCAATATTCCGAAATTGATAAGATTCGCAAAATGAATTCTAGCGAAGGATTTAGCTATTACCGCTTTTACTCCCAGATACATAGGCGCAAGCGCGGCATGCTCCCTGCTTGAACCCTGTCCGTAGTTTTCCCCGCCTATTACGAAACCGCCCTTTTCCTTTAAAGCTCTTTCGGAGAAAGAAGGGTCGATAGATTCAAAAACATACTTGGATATCGCCGGTATATTGGAACGAAGCGGAAGTATTTTGGAACCTGCCGGCATTATATGGTCGGTAGTTATATTGTCGCCTACTTTAAGGAGAACCTTCCCGCCCATAGATTCGGAAAGTTTTTGCTGCACCGGAAGCGGCTTAATATTCGGCCCCCTGTAAACTTCCACTTCTTCGGGTTTAGTCGAAGGCGAAAGTATCATGGAATCGTCTATATCGAATTTCTCCGGCACTTTAATTTTCGGCGCCTTTCCGAGAGTTCCCGGATCCGTTATGTATCCGGTAAGAGCCGAAGCCGCCGCCGTCTGAACGGAAACAAGATAAATTTTTGCGTCTTTGGTTCCGCTCCTTCCTTCAAAGTTGCGGTTGAACGTCCTCAAGGAAACTGCGCCGGACCGCGGAGCCTGACCCATTCCTATACATGGTCCGCAGGTAGATTCGAGAATTCTTGCGCCTGAAGCTATTAAATCAGCCAGCGCGCCGTTTTTTGCGAGCATTTCGAATACCTGCTTGGAACCGGGCGATATTACGAGGCTGACGTCCGGATGCACTTTTTTGCCTTTCAATATATTGGAGGCGGTCATCAAGTCCGCATAGGAAGAGTTGGTACAGCTTCCTATCGCGACCTGGTCGACTTTTATTTCCTTTAATTCGCTTACTTTTGCAACCTGGTCCGGCATATGAGGTTTGGCGGCAAGCGGTTCCAAAGAGCTTAAATCTATTTCTACGACTTCGTCGTAAACCGCGTCCGCATCGGCTGAAAGCGGGGTATAATCGCCTATTCTTCCTTCCGCCTTTAAAAACTCCATAGTTCTTTCGTCGCTCGGAAAAACCGAAGTAGTCGCTCCGAGTTCCGCGCCCATATTGGTAATAACGGCTCTTTCCGGCACGGTCAGCGTTTTTACGCCTTCTCCGCCATATTCGAAAATTTTCCCTACGCCGCCCTTAACCGTAAGCCTTCTTAAAAGTTCGAGAATAACGTCTTTTGCGGAAACCCAATCTGGCAGTTTTCCTGAAAGTTTAACTAAAACGACTTTCGGAGCCGTCATATAAAATGCCCCTCCGCCCATTGCCACGGCTACGTCTAATCCGCCCGCGCCGATAGCTATCATTCCCACGCCGCCCGCCGTAGGCGTATGGCTGTCGGAACCTAAAAGCGTCTTTCCCGGAACGCCGAATCTTTCCAGATTAACCTGATGGCATATGCCGTTTCCGGCTTTAGAATAAAATATGCCGTATTTAGCGGCTACCGTCTGCAAAAACTTGTGGTCGTCCGCATTTTCAAAGCCGGTCTGAAGGGTATTGTGGTCGATATAGCTGACGGATAAATCAGTTTTAACCTTAGGCACGCCGATAGCTTCAAACTGCAGATAAGCCATCGTACCGGTCGCATCCTGCGTGAGCGTTCTGTCGATTTTTACCGCGATTTCTTCCCCCTGCTTTAAATTGCCGTTTACAAGATGCGCGCTTAAAATTTTGTACGTTAAACTTTGCTTCATAAATTAAATTTCTCCCGATTTATATAAAGTTTCCAATAATTTTAATATATTTTTTTTAGAAAGTAAAAATATTTTTAATTTAATATTTTAATTTACAGGGCCCCCTTCGCGAATAAAACGGCGGGGACGGTCTTCAAAAGGATTATCAGGTCTAATTTTAAAGACCACTCGTCGATATATTTCAAGTCTAACTCGACTCTGTCCTCAAAACTCAGCATGCTTCTGCCGCTTATCTGCCAGAGACATGTAATGCCGGGCTTCATAGAAATCCTGCGCCTCTGTTTTACGGAATATTTTTTTACTTCGTCGGGCATAGGCGGACGCGGACCGACAAGACTCATATCGCCCTTTAAAACGTTATAAAACTGCGGAATTTCATCGAGACTCGCCTTTCTGAGAATTTTGCCTATTTTAGTAATCCTCGGGTCGTTTTTAAGTTTTATTTCGATGCCGTCCCTGCTGAAATCCTTTATTAATTCATCCCTTAGTTCGTCGCTTCCCGGATACATCGTCCGGAACTTGTAAAAAGTAAAAAGCCTCCCGTTTTTTCCTATTCTTTTGCTCTTATATAAAACGCTCCCTTTAGAATCGAGCTTAATCAATACTCCTATGATTAAAGCGGGCATTAAAAATATTATCATCGCAAAAGCCGAACCGGCTATATCTATGAGTCTTTTAGCAAAAAGCCTTATGTCGTCTTCCGGCGCCGTATAAAACGAGATAACCGGAAAATCGCCGACTTTTTCGAATGAAACCTTCGAATATTTAAACGGTATAAAATTCGTCGGTATTTTAACGGTTATACCCTTTTCCTCCAGCAGTAAAGTCGCTTCTTTTATATCGGCTATTTCGTCTCCTTTAATATCGAATATTACTTCATCTACGGGATTATTCAGGACAAAATCTATGAGACCGTTCAAATCGTTTTTACTAATTTCCCCGACTAATTTTATGCCGAGATATTCGCTTGAAAGGATTATATCTTTTACGTTTCCTTTGCCTTCGGAAATATCCGTTATTCCCGAACTGTCCCCTTTTACCAGAACGATATTTCTGATAGAATATCCGCGCCTTTTTAATTTTACAGTAAGTTTCCTTCCCGTATAATCGGCAAAAATAAGCGACAAAAAAGAATAAATAGAAAAATATCCTATGAAAAGCCTCGAAACATAAGTAACTTTAAACATAAAAAGAACGGCGTAAATCAAAAATACGGATATTGCGGTTATTTCAAAAAGTTTTATTATATCCGATTTAAAACTTTCCGCGTTCAGGTTTAAATACATTCGGAATAAAAAAAGCAGAAAATAAAAAACAAAGGCTATCGGGACTAAAAGCCACAGGTAATAGAGGATAGAATAAAGCTTATATCCTATAATTATAGGGGTTATCAGATTATAAGTTATAAAGGCAAGGAAAAAACCGCCGCAGACAAAAATAACCGAAAATATGTAAAAATACTGGGCAAGAATTTTACTTCTTTGAGATAACATAATCGGAAGTTATTATGATTTTAAGGTATGCGAAGTTTCAGCGAAACTTTCCCGTCCCGCTCCCTGCAATAAACCTGCGGCGGCGAATAACGCCAGAAAAAAAAGCCATAAATTCGTCAGTTCGTCGTTAGACATATTGGATACGCCCGCAAAAGAGCCGTAAAATATTATGCTCGTCCCTGCGGTCATTGCGGCTATTTTGCGCTTAAACTTATCCGATGAACTTCTGAAAAGCTTTGCCGGATTTTTTAACGCAAGAAAAAAAAGCCACATAAGCGACAGAAAGCCGAATATTCCGGTTTCGGCAAGCGTCTGCATATAGCCGTTTTCAGGCCAGTTATCATATAAATCGTAAAATTTTTTGCCTGTTTTACGATTATAATACCACGGAAATCTAATCCCTTTATGCGCGTCGAAATATTTTGAAAACGCGCCTACCCCCACGCCCGTCAAAGGATGTCTTTTAAAAACCGTCCACGCCGATTCTATTAAAGCTATATGGCTTTCTATATCGCCGTGGTTTTTCAGTTCGAGTTTATAGATTTTAGGATTAAACATCGAAAATATTCTGCTTTTAAACGTTTTTGAAACCGAAAAAATGCCTAAATTTAAAATAAAGAGCAGAATTACCGCCGCTAAAAAAAGCTTTTTCGATTTTAAATACATTAAAACAAAAATTGCAGGTATAATTCCGAGCCATGCGGACCTTGCTTTAGCAAATACTATATCGAAAATCCCCAGAAGAAGCATCATTCCAAAAAAAATAAAGGATGCCGCTTTCGGTATTATCTCTAACAAATTTATCCCGTTTTTATCGTCAAGTTTTTTAAAATTAAGCAGATAATAAGCTATAATTACGACTAAGCCGTAAGATACCTGCACCGGAAAACCGACCCAGTTTCCGATTAATCCCGTAAGCCTGTTTTGCGAGTAAAGCGCATTTATAGAAATTCCTTGAATAAATCCGTAAACTATTGCGGCGCAAATCGAAAATGTAAAAGTATAAATCATCAATTTTATTCTATTTTTTGTATTTAAAAGTTCCGCCGCCGCAAAAAAGAACAAAATAAAATAAATTATTTCTCCGCCTTCGTTAAAACTGTCTAAAAGACTATAAGTCCAGAAAAAAGAAGCTATTACTATAACCGCATAAATAAGAAGAGGCGCATTAAAGCCTGTTTTTGGAATAGAAGCATCCCTTTTTGCTATCTTATAGGCGATAAAAAATGCAATAGCAATAACTATTCCGAAAACGGCAAAACCGTCTTTAACGGGTATAAAAAGCGCAAATAAAAATATTCCGAAAAGACCCGCCTTTTCAAAAAATCCGCTTAATTCCGGTTTCTTGACGCCAAGCGCAATTAAAACGGCGGCGGAAAGTATTATAGATACGATTTTAACCAATAACAAAATGTCCAATATAATTTACCCGTTTTACGCAATAAATACCTTATGATATTTAAAACGCCGCGATGCTATTTTATAATATCATAGTAAAGGCTTTCGTAAACCTTCGCGGAATCGTCCCATCCAAAGTGTTTATCGGCGGAGTTAACGACAAGATTGCGCCATTCGGCGCCGTCCGATATATAGCGGTTATACAATTCGTTCAGCGCCCATGCAATACCGTCGGGATTTGTATGCTTAATAAGAATGCCGGACGGGTTTTTTACGCCTGAGTCCATAATATCGGAAACGGTATCGTGAAGACCCCCGGTATCTCCCGCCGCAATGACGCAGCCGTATCTCATGGCTATCATCTGAGATAATCCGCATGGCTCGAACTTTGAAGGCATTACGAAAATATCCGCCGCCGCATATATTTTATGGGACAGCGCTTCGTCGTATTTTCCGGTCTGCGTAAAAACCTTATCTTTAAAAATTTCCGAGAGATAATTTGCTTTTCTCTCTATATAATCTTTGCCGCTCCCAAGGATTGCCACCTGAAAAGGAAAATCGTTCCAGTTAAAAAGCGCGTCTAAAAATTCGTTTATGCCTTTTTCTTCCGTCAATCTACTGACGACGCCTATGAGCGGAAGTACTTTTCCATTTTTACCGGTTTTTAGCGGCAAAGAAATTTGCGAAAAGAGCGCTTTTTTATTATTAAATTTAAATTTTTCCCATTCGCCGTAATCTTTAAGACTATATCTGCCGGCTTTTAAATTTAAATTATAACTTATAAATCTGTCAACCGCCGGATTCCAGTAATCCAGGTCTATTCCGTTAAGTATCCCTTTAAGCCTGCCGTCATCGCGAAGATTTTTAAGCTCGCCGTCGAGACCGAAGCCGAATTCAGGAGCAGTTATTTCGTCTGCGTATGTGGGACTTACCGTAGTAACGATATCCGATAATTTTATTCCCCCCTTCAAACTGTTAAAAGTTCCAAAATGTTCATACGCGGCCGAAGAATTATACCTAAAATCAAGTCCTATATCGTAAAAATCGTCTATGCCGTAAACTCCTTGATAACCCAGATTATGAATAGTAAAGGCAATAGCCGGTCTCAATCCCTTTGCGCTAGCGCTCCTGCTTAATTTGCCGTTAAATATACCTTCGGCTGGACCGTTTATATAGACTTTTTTATCTCCAAACGCCTGTCTTATAACGGCGGGAACTATACCTCCCGACCAGTCGTGCGTATGAACTACAAGGGGGATTCCCAGCGCCCTCATAGCATATGCGGTCCCGTGCGCAAGCATAGCATAACGCCACAGGTTATCTTTATAGGCGCAAACTCCTCCATGCGAACCGTAAACGTCTTCCCTGTTAAAAAAATGATTCTGTTCTATCAGGACGAGCGGAATATCGCCCATGGCAAATCCGGTTTTTATTCCAAATTCAAAAGGAATTTCCCCAAAATTCACCTGCCCCGCAGGATAAACCCGTTTTATATCTATAAAATTTTTTGAAATTATATTTTTATAATATGGAATCACGACGCGCACGTTCATTCCGGCTTTTAACAAAACTTTAGGAAGGCTTCCCATTACGTCGCCAAGACCGCCGGCTTTAACCAACGGAGACATTTCCGCGCCGACAAACCATATTTCGTTATTAAATTCGCTCATTTTTTTGTCCGGTTTTGCTTGAATTTATATTTGTTTGTATAATATCTTTTCTATATCTATAGATATTATACTACTAAAATCTTCTCCCGTCGTTAAATTAAAATTATATTTTAATTCTATCCCCTGGAAGATCCTCTCATATCCGCTTTCCGAAAGCGAAATAGTAGTTATAGGTTTAGAAACTATATCGTAATTTTTTAAAAATCCGGTTTCCGTCCGCTCTTTTATGCTCATTTTGCCGCCCCAGAAAGAATCGTTTAAATATACAAAATTATCGCATCCGGTTTTAATTTCTTTTCTAATATTATTATTTATTCCTTTTATATCTCCGGCAATATCGACGTTTACCGACGGACCGTCTCCGCCGGGAAAGGCAAATCTAAAAACAACGTCTAAACTTCCGGATGATTTCGGTTTAGATTTTATAAAAAACGATACAAATTTATCTATCTTTATTTTTAAATCTAAATATAAATTTTCTTTAAGATAGCCTGCCGTTTGAATATCGATGCAATTTTTATCTCTATTGTCTATACATTTGTTTATAATTTCGTCTCTAAAACAAACCCGCTCTCCGTCGAACATAATTTCAAAAGAGGGAAGAATGTCCGGATGCATTGTCAAATCGTCCTCCGACATATCCCGAGGATATTCGGCTTCTTTATGTATGGTCTTTGGCGGTTCGTCTGCGCCGTTTCCGGCATTTTCTGAAATACCTGAAACAACGGTTTTTTCTTCCCCGCCTTCTTTCTTTATACTATTTTCCTTCAGTTTTAAAATATCGTATTCTTCATGAAGACAAAATACGTCTCCAAGCGAATGCATCAAATCTTTTTTTATGTAATCTATAGCCATAAAAGAAGCCGACGACGGTTTATATATTATACACCAGCGGTCGTTGGAGAGCAAAACCTCGTTTTCTCCGTCGGAATCGAAATCGTAGCGCTCTATTTCTACCTTCTCTTTGATCGCGTCTTTATAAAACGCGTAAGAAGATATAAGCGCCCTATGAATTCCTCTTCTGAGATGAGGGAGATAAATGCCGCCGAACACGCCGTGCCAGTATGCATCATTAGCCTGAGATTTAAGAAGCTCGTCCGTAGCCTCTTTAAGATGTTCGTCGCGCATTTTTTTTGCGTAATCTATTTTACGGCTCAAATTAAGCATTCTTTTATGATGAAGATTTGCCTCGGGATATCTCGTCAAAAAATTATGCCATATGCCTCCGCTTAAAGGAGCCGCGGAATTTTGCAATCTTATTTTTTCATAGGCGTCTCTTTTTTCGGGCGGAAGCGTCCATTCGCCCATTTCTCTGTAACTTGATATGGGCAGATATACCGGGACCCTTTTTTGAGAATCGGCATTATTTACGTTATTTATTAAATTTGACGGCAGTTCGAAAATTATGTCGGAATAACAATCATTATTATTTTTATAATTAGCTATGCGGATAAAATTTTCTAACCATCCTTTGTCTCCGTCCTTGCCGTAAACCCATTCGTAAGTATCGGGCCAGCCGCCCATTTTTTCGCCGTCGTCGAACATCACCGACAGGCTGGAACGCCTTCCGTTTAAATATAATATTTCATTTAAAGACTCGGAAGGTTCTGCAAAAGGAATCTTATATCTCAATCTTTCGTGTATAGGAAAAATGTCGAAATATTCGCCCCCGTATTCCGTTCTGAAAACGGAATCTATACAATCGGGCGAGATGCCTGCCTGAAAAAATTGAAAATCGTCCAAAAAAGCGTAATTTAATCCGGCAGATTTTAAATCCCCGATTATATCCGGCTGCCATATTCTTTCCGTTATCCATGCTCCCGAAGGATATATGCCAAAAAGTCTTTTTAAAGCAACGTTGAGCATTTCAAGCTGTTTCAATCCATCTTTCGCGGGAACCGCCGCAAGTATAGGCTCGTAATAACCGCCGCCTATAAGCTCTATAATGCCGGCATTTGCGCCTTCGGCTATTATTCTTATTAATTCGGGGTCGTTTTCTTCCCACCATTCGAGAAGTACGCCGGATGCATGAAGACAGAACTTTACGTTAAGCGCAAAAAGAGTTCTTATGAGGGGACTGTAAGATTTTTGATGCACTTCTTTAAAAACGAAATCAAAATTTCCGACAGGCTGATGGCAATGAAAGCCTAAAATAAATTTAGTCATATCGGCTATTGTTCGCTGCCTCTTTTCATCATTCCGCCATGTTCGGCTATAAGATTTTTTGTAGAAGACAGCGATTCGAACAGCCGCTCCGGAACAGGCTTGCCTGCTTTTAAATAAATATTTTTTAAAAAATTCCTGAAAATTTTTTCCATAGACGATTGGGAAAATAAGGGGCTTTCCGGACCGAGCCACCAGAACCAGTCGGAACCTTCTGCCGCCATAAGATTTTTTAAAGCGGTTTCAAAATCGTCTTCGTTTATCGTTCCGGCTTTAACCGAATCAAACAAGGCATTTTTTGCATCGTTAAGCATCAACCATGCTTTATTTTTCTGTTCTTCGCCGACCCACATTCTTAAATTTCCGTTTACCCACGAACCCGGCATAATATAATCGAGTTTAATACAACCGCCGCCGCCGCCGCCGCCGCAATACGCGGCGGCTTCGCTTAACAGCGCGGGATTAATTTTAACGGAGGAAGATATTAAAGAATACAGATCGTTTAAAAAATAAAAGCCGTTTTCGTAATAATATTCCCATGGATTTTCACCGTCTAATATAATCGAAACCACTGCGTCTTTATCGAAATCGTCTATAGAATGAAGTTTATCGACAAGGTCGTTTGCCGCATCGTCGCCTCTCCATTTTGCATAAGTAAAACCGATAAGATCCGAAAGCCCCGAATCCCTAAAAATAATTTTGACGCCGGTATCTTTCCATTTATAAACCCTGTATAACGGTATAATGTTTTTCCCCTGTGAAAAGACGGGTTTATGAGCGTCGATGCCGAGCGAGGAAGATAAAAGCTCTTCGCCGCTTGCGCATATATCTATTCCGTATCCGCCGAATAGTTCGAGCGATTCCCGGGAAACCGCTCCTTCGGAAGGCCATAGAGCTTTTGTCGTATTTTTTTCCGGTCTGTAATTATAATATTTTTCTAATGAATCCATATGTCTTTTTGCGCTTTTAAGCCCGCCGTCATATTTTTCGAGTTCGACGGGTTCATAATATATGCCGGTCATCTGGGCGGAAATTCCGCCGCAGTTAATATCTAAAAGCAGAGGAATTATAGGATGATAATGCGGCGAAAAACTTACTTCGTATTTCCCTTTTTTTTTGGTTTTTAATTCTTCGAGTTTACTTTTTTCAATCATATCGGGATATTCCGGAAAAACGGCGGGAGGTTCTCCGCCTTTCACTGCCGGAAATCCATATAAAGAAAGACCGTATTTCATCCACTCTAAAAGCCTTTTAAGGAGCAGTCTTCTGTCGTTTTCGGTAAAATCAGACCCTTTCCTTATTAAATAATTTATTATAGGATCGTATCTTTTCATATACTCGCCGCACCACGAAAGATGAAACCATACGCACAAATCGAAATAAAAAGCATCGTTTAAGTACCTTCGCGGAGAATCCGCCTCGGCAAGGTCGTAAAGAACCTTATAGTCGTCGAACCTGCATACCATCTGTTCATAGTTCGCCCACCTGTAACGGTCGCACATCCATCTGCGTATTTCATTTCCGCCTTCGTCTATGGTTTTAAAGAGGAGCGGTTTTAGAAATTTGTCCGGCAAATATCTGACGGCTTTACTCGATTTTTTTTCGCCGAGAGCCTTTTCTATGCGGAGATTATAATCCTGCCACTGATCAATTAAAACGGGGGTGATGTTAATATTGGCTTTCATACCGGGGTTTGAAACGACGGTAAGCGGCATATCTATATAATCTTTTAACACGTGAAGATAAACCCACGGCAGCATAAATTCGCCGTTAGCATCTCTGTATTCCGGCTGATGCATATGCCACCACAGTATAAGATTCATCTATAATTTATAACCCTTTAACATATATCCTTTCCGTATAAACTTACAGCGTTTAGTCCCGGAAACAGATTATCCTTGTTAGAAATGTCTTCAAACCAGTCTTTATCTATGGGTTCTTCTCCGAGCGCCATTAAAATACATCTTTTTGCCCTGACCATGTGGGCTTTAATCCTTCTTTCGGCATAACTAACCGCCTGTCCGGTCGTAAGCATAAAAGGCCAGTCGCTGGATTGAGCCAGTATAAGTTCCCTTGCCGCCTGATTTAATACTTGGGGATATTTTACACGATTGGTCCCGTTTTTGCAAATACCTATAAGAGTAGATGCAAGATCCGATAAAAAGGGCTGTATTATGTCGTTTTTTCCGTTGAGCCAAACTTCCGCATATCCGCCTCCGCCCCAGGACGACGTAGCGGGCTGGGCAATAAATACGCCGTTTCTAGCATTATTTTTATTTATTTCTTCGAGAATAAATGAAGAAAAAGCAAAATCTCCGCCGTTGCCGTTGCCGTATTTTTTTAATATACCTTTCAGTTTATAAATAGTTTTGTCGGAAATATCGACCGCTTTTATCGACTTTACGGAATTATTTTCGTTCATTCTTCTAAAAACAGCCTCAAGCCACCACGGTCCTTCAAACCACCAGTGTCCAAACAATTCGGCATCGTACATAGACACCACGACCGGTTCTTCGAGAAACTCTTTTAAATATTGCGTCTGTAATTCTCTGTGATAAACAAACTGCATGCCGTGTTCATATGCCTGACGCTTTGCGGCAGACGGCCTATAAGCTTCTTTATAATTGCCCCGTCCCGTAATCGCGTAATATTTAAGCCCCGTAAACGTCTTAAGGCTTCCGTGCCTTAAAGGCGTAAGATGGGGCAGGTCTAAATCGAATCCTACGTCTCTATAAAATTCTCTATAAACCGGAGTTCCGGGATACCCCTCTTTTGACGACCAGACCTGCCTCGAACTTTCGGGGTCCCTGCCGAACATTACGACGTTGAAAGGCGTTACTATAGGGGAAAAACAGCCGTTAACGGGATTCGGGGTTGCCGAATCGATGCCATGCTGGTCTAAAAAAGTATAATATAATCCATATTTATTAAGAATCGCGTCAAACCCTTCGGTATAACCGCATTCGGGAAGCCAGATACCTCCGGGTGCAATACCGAGAATATCTTTGTGCGTTTGTATGCCTACTTCTATCTGCGCCGTTATCGCCTCCGGTTCTCCTACCATAGAAATTAAGAATGCATGCGTGGCCGCCGAAGTTATTATATCCAGCCGTCCTTTTTTAAAATGTTTTAAAAACTCGACGATAAGATATTTTCCGCCGTCATTTTTAATCTTTTCATACCAGTTTTTGTATCTTTGCCTGTAAAATAAAGTAACGGGGTGAAATTCGGGGTCTCCTTCCGTCCTGAAAGCCTCTTCGTCTAATACTTTAAGTCTTAGTTTTATATAATCTTTCAGCCGCTCCGAGAGCAAATCGTCGTTCATCATGCTTAAAAGCGTAGGCGTTAAAGATATAGTCAGATTAAAATCGATATTGTCGTTTTCAAGGTTATCGAAAGACTCGAGTAATGGAAGGTATGTTTCGGTAACAGCCTCAAAATACCATTCTTCTTCTAAATATTTGGAACTTTCCGGATGTCTTACGAACGGAAGATGAAAATGCAAAACGGGCAGCCATTTGCCCGTAATATTTTTCTCGTCATACATAACAATCCTCTTTTTTTAATAATATTAATAATATTAATTTATGCCGCAATCTATATCATCATTGTTTTAACTGTTTTATTTCTGCGCGCCGGATGTGTCGATACCCGCTCCGGAACCGGAAAATCCGGCTCCCGAACTTGTAATATTAACGGGAAGCCGTCTGCCGCCTGGTATATTTTCGGTAGCGCCGATAAGAACCGTATCTTTGGGCAATTTTCTTTCTAACTTTAATTTGGGTAATTTTTTCCGCAAACAAACCGGCGGCCAGGCAGGACTTCTCGCTATAAAGATAAAGTCTCCTTTATCCGTCAAATATCCTATTTCTACCCAGGTCTGCGCAAGTTCGAGCCCTTCCGGAAAAATAATATACCTGCTTCCAAACGGACCGTCGAGAACTTCGTACCAGAGCATATCGTCGTCTCTATAAACCCTCAATATCGCTTTTGAACTTTCAAATTCCGATTTTTTTCTGAATCTCCATGTCACCTGTCTGACGCTCGGTTTTTGAAAATAAATTCTGACCGAGCTTTCTGCGCCTATCTCTACCGGTTCGCCGGTTTCAAGCACCGGAACGCTTTCGGCCGGACTGAGAAGTCTCCAGTTCAGAGAAATCATACCTATCTGCTCGCCGATATTTTTTACGGCGTCGGTCGATTCTACGGCGCATATTCCGGAAATTTCTCCCGTTGAAATTTCTTCCCGCGGAACCGGTTTTTTTAATTTGGATTTCGCCGTCCTTGTTTTTGCAGGTTCTGCATTAAATCCTGCATTCCCGCTCTTTTTAATTACGGCGGTTTTTATACCGGCGGTTTTTTCTTTGCCGCTCGATTTCTCTTTAACAAGCTTTGCAGTTTTTTTAACAGGCTTAAGCGCCGGCGAAGACGCCTTTTTTTTCATAACGGCTTGGGCAATCTCGTTCAATTTTTTAATACGGGGTATTTTTACGAATTCGCTTTTTACTGCTTTATGCGTGTCAAAGTTATAATTAAAAATTTCGAAATCAAAAAAGTTAGGCATATATTCTGCCGCTCCAGCCTTTTTTTTAAAATCTATCAGATTGTAATTAACGACGCTTATACCGAAATACTTCTCAATCTCTCCAAAAAACAAATCTCCAAAATCGATAAACTCTTCGACATCTTCCGTGATTAAATCAGTTTCGCCGGGGAATAATATACAGCCGCCGAAAACGGGGGTAAATAAACTCGAAAGCCGCCTGCGGTTAAATTTTAGACTGTCTTCCGCCGCTTTTTTTTCTAATTTTTCGATAATTTTTGTTTTCTTTTTTTCATCGGGATTTTTGGAATAAATAATTTTATGGGCTTTAAATTTGGTTTCGAGTATTATTTTGGGGTCGAACACGACGAGAATTTGAAAATCGTCTCTCACTTTAGCCTCCTTTTTGTTATGTTTGCGGATTTTATGCCGAAACTTTAAATAAATAAAATAAAACCGGGGATATAAAATTTAAAATATTTAGCCTTATATTAATAATATCATATAAATTTACTTTTTCAATAAAAAAATATTGTCTAAAAGCCTGACCCCTTTAAACCTGACTGCGGCAAGCAAAATATCGCCATTTAGGGCGGTCTGTTTTCTGTTCTTTAAATCGGCATCCGTTATTTCCGCATAATCTACTTTAAAACCGTTCCGGATGAGTTCTTTTATAACGAAGCCGTTTAATTTTTCCGCGGAACTTTCGCCTGCATTAAATAAACCGGCGGCGGCAGATAAGACTTTATAAAAAGCGCATGCGGCTTTCTTTCCGTCTTCGTCGAAATACGTATTTCTGGAACTCATCGCCAGTCCGCATTTTTCCCTGACCGTTTCGACGGGAATAATCTTTACGTTTAAAAAGAAATCTTCAGCCATTTTTTTTACTAAAACATATTGTTGATAATCTTTTAACCCGAAAAACGCAAAATCCGGTTCGATTATACCGAAAAGTTTCATAACTATCGTAAGAACGCCCTTAAAATGGGACGGCCTGAAAAGTCCTTCGAGTTTTTCGGAATATTCGGGATTAATTAAAAACGTTTCGGTACCGCTTACGATATCCGATTTTGGATAAAAAAGAACGGGTACGGCTAAGTCGGATAAAATTTTTTCGTCGTTTTCAAAATCTCTCGGATAATCGTTAAAATCCTCGCCTTGACCGAACTGCAACGGATTTACGAAAATAGAAACCGCCGTTTCGCCGTATTTTTTAGCGGATTCGATGAGTTTTATATGACCCAGGTGAAGTTTGCCCATGGTCGGCACGAAAGAAATTTTTTTCGAGGATTTCTTCAAATTCCGCGAAAACTCTTTCATTTCTTCTATGTCCGTTATAATTTTCATTGCAATTCTCCCGTATAACTAATAAATATATGTATGATTATAAGTTATTTGCATAGAAACCGCAGGCGCGACTGTCGTAAACTATATTGCCTCCTATAGCGACGCTCATTATATCCGTTTCTTTAAGTGAAATAACTAAATCGTAAATATTTTCTTCGTTTAAAATCACGTTTTTATCTATTCTAAAAACGATAAAATCCGCAAAAGAATCCGGTTCGATGGTTCCGGTAACTCCGCTTATCGATAACGCCTTGGCGCCTCCTACGGTAGCTGCCGCAAGCAAATTTGAAGGCGGAATTTCCGGATGGATTTTTCCTGCATATTTTAATTCGTCTAAAATGCTTAGCGATTCGTTCGAAAAAAGACCGTCTGTTCCTATAGAAACCTGAATTCCTTTTTCGAGTATTTTTTTTAAAGGAAGTTTTCTAGAATTGAAAAAAGCGTTGCTTCTGGGGCAGTGAATAATATCGGCGCCGTTTTGTTTTATAATATCTATATCTTCTTCGTCTATTTCGTTGGCATGTATTAAAGAAGTACCTGCGCCTAAAACTTTTAAATAATCAAGATAAAAAACCGGCGACCTGAAACATACCGGAGGTCTGGAAAATTTTGAAAGCATTAGCGCGGGTAAAAGATTTTCGGCAATGTCTCCCCCTTTTCCTTTAATAAAATCCGTTTCGGAACTATGCTCCGCGGCATGTACGGCTATTTTCAGTTTTAATTTTTCGTTTAGTTTTAATATTTCTTCAAATAAATTTTCCGATACCGAATATATGGAATGAGGCGAAATTCCGGTAGAATCGAAACTGCTTTTTTGTAAAAAAGTTTTAAATTCTTCTATTTTTTGAACAGCGCACGCAGGGTCAAGTCCTCTTAATTCAATAAATCCCTTAATTCTTGGGGCAAATCCGGTATGCGCCTTTATATCTTTTATATCGTAAAACGAAGCTGGATCTATAATATCGGATACGGTAGTAATTCCGCTTTTGATAAAACTTTTAAAGGCTTTAACCCGCAAGCCTATTTTTTCTCCGGCGGTAAGATTTTTGCGCTTTTCTATAAGAGACAAAACCCATTTGGAAAAAATATGCGGGGTTTCGGTATTATGATTAAAAGTAAGGTCGGTATGCGCATGGGCATTTATAAATCCCGGAATTATTAATCTTTTATTTTCCTTTTTTTTAGAGTTTCCGTTTCTTGTTGTTTTGAAAGAGGGACGGCTTTTTATACCGAGGACTCTGCCGGATATTTCATCGACCGTAAATTCTCCGTCTTTTAAAAATACCGGAAACGACCGCGAAGAATGTGCCGAGGTCAATATATAATCGGCATAATATTTTTTCATTACGATATTATTTTATTTCATTTGACTATATCGACGGCGTGATTCTTTCCGTCCACGTAAACCAAGACGGGCCTAAAACCCTCGAGTTCTTTTTCGTCGTAAATCCCAAAGGTGGCGATAATTATAATATCGCCGAGCTGCACTAAACGCGAGGCGGCGCCGTTGACGATTATATCGCCGGAATGTTTAGGCGCGGCAATAGCATAGGTTTCGAATCTTGCGCCGTTATTTATGTCCCAGACGCTTACTTTTTCGTACGGTAAAATTCCGGCCTGTTCCATAAGTTCTTCGTCTATGGAAATAGAACCCTCGTATTCGAGGTTCGCATCGGTTATTTTGACTCTGTGAATTTTAGACTTAAGTAAAATTTTTTGCATATTTATATTTTATTTATCCTAATTTATTATAACATACTAATTATTTTTTTAAAACAGGCTTCTTTTTTACATATATCCATAATATCTTTTTCTACCTCCGGCTTTATCTTAACAAGTTCGGATTTTACCGATTCCTCTTTAGAAATTAAAGTTTGGCATAAACCTGCGATGTTTTCCGTTTTTTTATTTATAATATCCAAATAATAATTTTTTGATATTTTATGAGCGTTTATATCGTTCATATAAATTTCGAACTCTTCGTAAACGGGATTTTGTTTTACCGTAAAAGAAAATTCCCCCGTTTTTATATAATTTTCTAATAAAAAGGATAACCTCAGGGAATTAATCGCCTCTTTAATATCATAGCCGTATAAATCTTTATATCTTAAGGTGTTAGACGTATATAATCCTTTTTCTATATTTAATTTTTTATTTTTTATTATTCCAGAGATAGCGTCGAAATTTTTTTTGAAATTAATAAGAATAAATTTTTTGATTTTTTCCATTAATGTTGAAACTTTAGAAAATCGGTTCGAATTATTTACGCCAAAGGCGAAGGTATCGCAAACAATAGGTTCGATAAATTTTATATTTCCGTTCATGGCGTGTTTGAAATATTCATGAAAGGGAGTAATAAAATAATCGTAATCTTTTTCTATAACCGAAAATCTCGTAAAATTATGAGTATAAAAATTTTCGAAAACCGGATAATAAACTATAAAAAAATCGTAATCGCTTTTGTCTGTTTCTAGATTATAATTCCTTGACCCGTAAAAGCAGACAAAAGCAATATTGAGACTCAAAGCCTCTTTTTTTATGATATTTTCAAAAACCGAAGATTTTGCGAAGACGTCGAATCCATTATAAATCATTTATAAATTTTATCTTCTTGGAGAGGCAAGATATTTTTTTAATTTAATTCTTGCCCACTCGATGTCCGGGTTATATTTTAACGCTTTCTGAAGGCTGACTATGCCGAGAGAAGGGAATCCAAGCCTGTGCAATGCTACCCCCATATGCGCCCATGCAAGCGCGAAATGCGGTTTAATGAGAATTGCTTTTTGAAAATGCTGTATCGCGTCATAATAATATTTACCCTTCATAGCGCCTAAACCTTTATTATACTGAAATTTTGCGCTATGGACGTTAACCGCGGGCGTTTTAGCGGCAAAAGAGTTTTTTGAAAATGCTATCAAGGACAGCATTAAAATTAAACCTAGAATAATACTTTTTTTCACTTTTTCGACCTCCATTTTTTTGTTTTTATTTTATTATATCATAAAAGACTAATTATATTAAACCTTAAAGAAGCCATTTTAAAGATTTCTCCGCCGCTTTCCGCCATAGCGCATAGCTTTTCTTTCTCGTTCCTTCGTCCATTTTGGGAGTATAAATTTTTTTTATCTTTTTAACGCCGTTAAATTCCGCCGGCGTCCAGAAACCGGATGCAATTCCGCTGAGTCCCGCTATTCCGAAAGCCGTCATTTCCGTTAAAGCCGTTTTTTCTACCGTCATATTTAAAATATCGGATTGAAACTGCATTAAAAAATCGTTTTCGCTTGCCTTCCCGTCAACCCTCAACTTGCATCCCGAAAAATCAAACCCGTCTTTTAAGGTATTCTCGAACTCCGCGACTACGTCTTTCGTCTGGTAGGCTAAAGATTCTAAAGCCGCCCTTACTATATGGTTTTTGGTAGCCGCTCCGGTTAATCCCCCGATAAGCCCTCTCGCAAACGGATCCCAGTATGGAGCGCCGAGACCGGAAAGAGCGGGAACAAAATAAACGCCGGCGCTGTCCGTTACGCTTTTTGCCGCTTTATCCGATTCCGAGGCAGACTTTATTAAACCTAAATTATCCCTGATAAACCTGATGACTTCGCCTCCGGTAAAAATGCTTCCTTCTAGAGCGAAATAAGCATTTCCGCCTAATTTCCAAGCCACGGTGCCGACCAATCTTTCGGATGCATAAATACGGTTTCCCGTCTCTATCATTACAAAAAGTCCGGTTCCGTAAGTATTTTTTATAATCCCTCGTTCAAATCCCGCATGGGCAAAAAGAGAAGCCTGCTGATCGCCTAAAATTCCGGTAACCGGAATAGCTCTGCCCGCAATCGTTTTATTTATCGACCCGAAATTATAATCGCTGTCGCAAACTTCCGGCAAAATTATTTTTTTAACGCCGAAAATTTCAATAAGTTCTTCGTCGTATTTAAGAGTATTTATATTATACAAAAGAGTTCTCGAGGCGTTGGTAGCATCTGTGGCATGAACGGCGCCGCCCGTCAAATTCCATAAAACCCAGCTGTCCACGGTTCCAAAAGCCAGTTCGCCTCTTTCCGCCTGTTCTTTTGCGCCCTCTACGTTATCCAGAATCCATTTTATTTTAGTAGCCGAAAAATAAGGATCTAAAAACAAACCTGTCTTTTCTTTTATCAAGGCGCGGTATTCCGACAACTCTTCGCATGTTTCCGCGGTCCTTCTGCACTGCCATACAATTGCGTTATAAACCGGTTTTCCGGTTTTTTTATTCCAGACCGCCGAAGTTTCTCTCTGATTTGTAATGCCGAGAGAAACCACCTCATACGAACCGCACTTTTCCATGGTTTCTCTTAAAACTTTAACTGCCGTATTTAATATATCGTACGGATTTTGTTCGACCCACGCCGGCTTAGGATGTATTTGCGGAAATTCGCTATATGAAGAATGTATAATGCCACCGTTTTTATCGAACGCTATTGCCCTGTTGCCGGTAGTTCCCAAATCAAGCGCTATAACCGCCTTTTCCATAAAAACCTACCCGATTTTAAGAACAACCCGACCAAATATAAATTATATGCGTCCCTAATTTTGCAGTAGAATTTTCTGCGACGATTATAACTTTTCTAATGCAAAATTAAGGATATGCATCTGTTTTTGCTTTTTAATTGCCTTGGGGTTTTATCTTTCAAATCGATTATTATTTAAAGAAATAGTAATAACCACTTTTAAAATTAACGTTTTCTTTAAAACTGACGGCAATATCTATGTCTGAATTTTTGCCGGCTTCGCCCCTTACAATAGAGCCGAATATTTTGACGCTTGTAAGTCCGTATTTATCGGCTAAATCAAGTATAATACTTTTTTGATTCAATAAATCGGTAAGATTTACGATTTCACCACTATCACGAGTGATTTTATCAATTATCTTTTCCATAATAATTAAATTATAACATAAAAACGGTTAATTGATAAAATAGCGGCTTACGCCTTCTAAATCTTTTAAAAGCGTGCCGGCATTGAAATGCTTTATATAAAGGAGATAAAAACTTTTCAAACGCATCCTTGTTTTTGGCGGGATATTTACTGTTTTCGGCACCGTAAAATAGTTCGGATGTAGTTATCGAAGAAATACATATATCAACCGGGCTAAACATAGTATATATTATACAATAAATTTTTGCAATATTTTAAACATCTTGCCGCGAAGCTAAATATTTATCGTATTCCCTGCCGGAGGCAACAAGCTCCGCCGTGGTTAGTTCCTGCGGTCTTTTGTTAAGGTCGATGCATGCTTTTTCGACGAAAATGTGCTCCTTAACGTCCGGAGGCACCCCAAAAAACGAAGCATAGATAGAATTTTTTAGTTTTTTTCTTCTTAATTTAAAAAGCTGGTGGACAAAATAATTGAAAAACTGCGAGCCTGCGGCCCATACATAATCGGTATCCTCGAAATATTTGGGCGTAAGCCTCAAAACGGTCGAGTCAACCTTAGGCGCGGGGTTGAAATTCGATTTTCCTACGTCGAAAAGTTTTGTTATTTCGAAATTTAAACCGGCAATGACGCTTAAAGCGCCTCTTCCCGAATCGTTTTCCTTCGAGTAAAGCCTCTCGGCAAACTCTTTTTGAAACATAAGAGTCAAATCAGAAAAAGCGTCTTTTTCTTTTATAAATTTATCTATGACGGGGCCGGAAATCTCGTAGGGAAGATTGGAAATAACCCTTATTTTAGAGGAGAGGCTTTTGCTTAAAACCGCGTAATCGAATTTTAGGGCGTCTTCGTTTACGAAGTTAGGCGCCGGATTAAATTTATTAAATTTTTCTTTAGTCAGGTTATAATAAAAGGGGTCTATTTCTATTACAGTAAAAGTTTTAACCCTGCCGGCAATAAGGCCGGTCAATACGCCTTCTCCGGGACCTATTTCTACGACGTCGTCTGCGGCGGAAAAATTGCAGGAATCCACGATATCGACGGCTATTTCTTTATTCGTCAAAAAATTTTGGCCAAAGACTACTTTATCTTTCTTTCTTCCATTGTCCATATAAATACGCCGCATCCATATAGCCTCAGGTATATCGACATATCGGTCCGGTTTTCACAGTTCCCACGACGGGTCGGCGTTAATATTTAAAAATTCGGAGCGCAGGGCGGACGGATCGACGGAATTTTTAAAAAACCCTGCATACCCTATCATAGCAGCGTTATCCGTAGCATATTTAAGAGAAGGAAAAATTATTTTCAAACCGCTTTTTTCTCCATTTTCTTTAAAAATCTTTCTTATTCTGGAATTTGCCGAAACGCCTCCCGAAACCGTCACCGTTTTCACTTTATAAAGCGAGCAGGCTTCCGAAGTTTTTTTGTAAAGAAGTTCGGCAGCCGCTTCCCTGAGCGAAGCAAAAATATCGTAAACGGTATTTTCTTTTATCTTACCGGGACCGCCGAATCCGCCTATCGTCGTTACTACGGCAGTTTTGAGTCCGCTGAAACTCATATCCAAATTTTTGCTGTGCATCATCGGAAGAGGAAATTTAAATGCGTCTTTATCGCCTTTTTCCGCAAGTTCGTCAACAATCCTGCCCCCCGGATAACCAAAACCCAGATAATTCGAAATTTTGTCAAAAAGTTCGCCGCTGGCGTCATCCCTCGTTTTTCCAATTAATTTTATATCGCTGTGCGATTTAACTAAATAAAGATGGGTATGCCCCCCTGAAATCACGAGAGCGACGAACGGAAACATTTCCTCGGTTTCCGAAATTTCTAAAAAAGGACTGAAAATATGCCCTTCGATATGATTAACCGGCGCAAGCGGAATATCTAAAGCGTAAGATATGGTCTTTGCGCACATAAGCCCTATAAGAAGGGACCCGACAAGACCCGGTCCCGCGGTTGCCGATATAAGATTAACGTCTTTCAGGGTTATACCCGCTTCCGAAAGGGCAATTCTAAAAGCAGGCAGAAAAGCCTTTACGTGATTTCTCGAGGCAAGTTCCGGAACTACGCCGCCGTATATTCCGTGAACGTAGTCCTGGGAATAAACAATATTGGATAATATTTGTACGTTTCCGTTTTCTAAGACGGCGGCGTCTTTTGAAAGAACGGCGCAGGAAAAATCGTCGCAGCTTGACTCAAATGCTAAATTAATCATCCGGCATCTTTATTTTGAAAGTTCGTTTATAGCCTTTTTTGAAAGTTCGGCTGCTTTTGTTCCGGGATATTTTGCTATTACCTGACGGAAAAGAATCGAAGCGTCTGAAGGGTCCGAAACTTTTAAAAATCCTGCGCCTTGGAGATAAATTGCCATAGGAACGTTTGGATTTTTAGGATATAATTGCGAAAACTTATGAAATTCCAGTATAGAAACCGGATATTTTTTAAGATTAAAATTAGAGTAAGATTTATAAAACATGGCATCTGCGGCGTATTTAGACTGAGGATATTTGTCTAAAAATTTATGAAAAGCGGCCGCGGCCGCCGGATATTTTTTTTTGTCAAACAAAGATAATGCTTTCTTAAAACCGTATTCCATAGCGCTTTCTTTTTTGACTACTGCGGCTCTTATGCTTGTTTTTTTCTTTGCCGCCTTCTTGTAAGAAGGACTTGGAACGCCCGTTTTCACTAATTTTAACAGTTTCACAAGCTGTTTGTTCACCATTAAACGATATTCTCTGAATCTCTTGTTTAGAAGATTCAGCTTATGATTTTCAACCTCATATTTTCCATAAATATCTCTTATTTTGGCATCCAACGATGAAATCGAAACTCCGCTATTTGCCGTATTTAACTGCATCTGGCTCAGTTTTTTTTCCATATATGTTTGATTTTGCGATAATTTAGCGGTTTTTTTATTCAGTTTTCTAACCTGAACTTTTAAACGGTGGACGGAATTGGATTCGAGCGGAGCGCAACCCGCAAGCATCGACGAAACGAAAAATAATATAATCGAACTAAAGATAAAAACCTTAAAAAACTTTTTATTGTTTATAGCCATAACTTTTACGCTCCTATTTTACAAATCTTGCGTAATTTAATTAATTAATTATATATCTTTAATCCAAAATATCCTATTAATAAATTTAATTTATCATATAAATATCAATTTTTCAATAAGAAGACTTTAACGTCCACTGCGCATCGTAATAATTTTGCATTTCCGGAAATATCCTCGGCATAAGCCTCATCATACCGCTTTCGTTTACGTCTATCATATAAAGTTCCTGCCTTCCCGCAATTTCCGTATCGAACGTAATAATTCTGGAATCTCTCGTCCATGCGGGATGTTGGGAACTGTACGGGGTATCCGTAACCTGTCTTTCGTCCGAACCGTCGGCATTCATAATGCATATTTCTAATGCGCCGTTTATAAAAGACGAAAACGCTATTTTTTTTCCGTCCGGGGACCATGCAGGACTCGTATTATAAAATCCCTCGTTAAACGTCAGTCTGCGCTTATCGCGACCGTCCGTCTTCATCACATAAATCTGCGGACTTCCGCCTCTGTTAGACACAAATGCGATCCTGTTTCCATTTGGAGAAAATGTCGGAGAGGTATTGATTCCGTCTGTAAAAGTCAACTGTTTGACGCCGCCGCCGTTTACGTTAATAGTGTATATTTCCGTATTAATATGGTCCGGGGTAAGCGCCAAGGCTAATTTTTTACCGGTCGGCGACCATGCTATATAGTCTGCCGGACCGGGAAGATTAAGTTTTATGGTTTCTCCGGTTTTTAAGTTTTTTATAAAAGCTTCCGGACCCCCGTCTTTAAACGAGATATAAGCTAATTTGTTACCGCGGGGCGATGGATAAGGAAAAATATTTATAGAATCGTTATCGGTAACCCTCTTAACTCTGTGCCCTCCAAAATCCATTACGAAAATATTTTTTGACCCGTCCCGTTCACCGACGAAAAATACTCTTGTCGTAAAAGGTCCTTTTACCCCTGTCAAAAATTTCAATATATCGTCGGCAAATTTATTTGCGAGAAATCTGTACTGGCTGTCCATTCCTTCGAGTTTTTCCGAAAAAAGCAGTTTTTTTGTGAATATGCTTATAAGATTAATCTTCATTCTAATAATGCCGTTTGACGTTGCATACTCTCCGGTTATAAGATACTGGGCATTAAGAACGCTCCAGTTGGAATAGTGGATGCGCTCAGGACTAATCGGGGCATATTGCGGATTTTCAAGATACGAAAGCGGATTTACTATATGGAAATATCCTATGACCGAAAGGTCGTGCCGTATAACGCGTGCGGCATTTTTTTCGATTTTTTTATGCTGTCCGTATGCAGAAATATTTTTAAAATCGGGGATCGCAACCCTTATTTTCTTTATCCTCGCCGCATAAATATTTATATAGACTTTTGCATGGGAATTTACAGGAAATAAGACTGAAATACCCGTTAAAACGCAGGCGGATAAAAGCAGGTTAATTAATATTTTTTTCATAGTCGTTATAATTATAAATTAAATTAATAAGAAATATCAAGGTCTGTCTTTGAGTATTTCTCTGGGATTAAAGTTCATCAGCACTCCTTCGCCGGCATTGTTGGAATTTACGAACCGCATAAAACCGGACGGAGGAGGCGGCAGGGGACTGGACAGCTTGACCGCTTCTACCGACTGGGAATCGAAGTACCCGTTTCCGGAAGATTTAACCAACCTGACCGCGTAAATGCGCCCCGACTTGGATATTTGAAAAGCCACCACCGATTTATAATTCAAATATTTATTGAGGGATATACTAAAATTAGAAGTTATGACCGAAACTATTTTGTTTACGTAGCCCTGAAATCTGTGGAGGTTGCCTCTTATCAATGACCGGCTCAGTTTTCCGTAGGCGCTGTTAAGACTGACTTTATTTTGCAGATCTGCATAAACGTTAGAAGACAGGGTCGGAACATAAGGATGCGGCGGCGCGTATTTTCTTGCCGGCGCCTTTTGCCGCACCGTTTTTTTAGGATAAACCATAGATGATGGCGCCTTAGTAAGCGGAACGGAAACCGGCTTTACGGTTTTTACAGGAGTCTGGGCCGGTTCGCTTGGCGGACGCTTCACGGTTTTAGGCTTTGGCGGATAAAGTATGGATTTGACGGAAGCAAGAGGTCCCGGAACTCTGCTTACAACGCTTACTACGACTTTTGAGCCTATCGACTGAATTTCGGGTCTGTATCTTATAGAAAGATATACGATTAATCCTATCAATAATATATGAAAAATTGCGGAATATACAATATACGGTCCTATACCTTTATTATTTTCGTTAAACATAATACTTTTTATCTGCCTGCCGCACCGGTCAATTTAGGATTAGCCGTTACCATTCCGATTTTAGTAATTCCCGATTCTTTTATAGCCGCCATAACTTTTATAACGTATCCGTAAGGCAAAGAAGAGCTTGCCTTAAGAAATATCTGCTTGTCGGTCCTGTGCCTGTATATTGCCGAAAGTTTTTGGGTTAAAACAGGCAGCCCGACCCTGAATTTATTTATATAAACGGCTCTGTTCGACGTTACCGACACTACTATCGTTTTTTCCGGCGCTTTCAATGCATGCGCCGAGGCGGAAGGCAAATGTACCTTTATACCGTGGACTAATATAGGAGCCGTTACCATAAAAATAACCAAAAGCACCAGCATAACATCTACAAACGGCGTAACATTAATCTCGGACATAAGCCTATAGCCCGAAGTTCCGCTTTTCTTATCGCTTTTGTCGTCAAAAGGCGTAAACATAATCGTATAAATATAAACCGTTTAATTTATTAATCTATCCATAGCCATTCCCGCATAGGCGGAAACCTGCGCCTATAAAATCTGTCTTTCTATAATAGTCATAAACTCATAAGCAAAATCTACCATTTCGTTTACTATTATTCTTACCTTGTTTGAATAATAATTATATGCGATAACGGCGGGTATAGCCGCAAAAAGTCCAGCCGCCGTAGCAATTAAAGAATCGGCTATGCCGGGAGCTACTACCGCGAGTCCGGCGGTGCCCGCTCTCTGAATGCTTTCGAATGAAGTCATAATGCCCCATACGGTTCCGAAAAGACCGATAAAAGGAGCGGTAGAACCGACGGTGGCAAGAAAAGGAAGAGAAACTTCTAATTTTGCGATAGAAGTAAGTTGAGATTTTTTTAATGCCCTTTCGACATATGCCAAATTTTCTTCATTTCGTTCTTTATCGCTCTTTTGCTCTCCGTCCGCAGATTTTTTTCTGATATTCAGCAATTCTTTATATGTAACGTTAAACATAAAAGCTATCGGACCGTAATCCAAACTTTTGGAGGCGGTGTAAACGTAATCAAGCCTTTTTGATTCCCAGAACAGATCGAGGAATTCCTTGTCCTCTTTCCTTGCTTTGCCGAGATAACGAAGTTTGTAAAATATAATAGCCCACGATATTAACGAAAAAATAAACAGGAGCAATAAAACTAATTTTACTACGATATTGGTGGTAAGAATATGCGACAGTATATTCATAGTACCGGCGCTTCCTGCCGCAATACCGCCCACAGCTCCGCCGCCAAGATTATTCAGCATTATCGATACTTATTCCTCCGGATTCTAAAATTTTCGATGAATTTATTATATTTTTAATTATAAATCTTTTTATAAAAAAAATCTATTGACAAAAAAATAATTACAATATATTGTATATAAATAAAAAATATCATCTATATATTGAGGAGAAGTTATGAAAAAACAAAATTTCGAACTTTTGCATGACGACCCGCTTGCCGAAAAATTTTCCGAAAATGCCGTTACCGTTTTAAAAAAAAGGTATCTGGCGAAAGACGAAAAAGGCGAAATTATCGAAACTATAACCGGACTCTTTAAAAGAGTTGCGGAAAATATATCCTCGGCAGATTTAAATTACGGTAAAACGGGAAAATATATAGATAATACCGCAAACTCCTTTTTTGACGAGATGTCGTCTCTCCGTTTCCTGCCGAATTCCCCTACTTTAATGAATGCAGGCAGACCGCTTCAACAACTTTCGGCTTGTTTTGTACTTCCCATAGAAGACTCGATGGAATCGATATTCGAAACCATAAAAAATACGGCCCTCATCCACCAGAGCGGCGGCGGAACCGGTTTTTCTTTTTCGTCATTAAGACCTAAAAACGACACCGTCCATTCCACAAAAGGCGTTTCGAGCGGACCGGTTTCGTTTATGCAGGTATTTAACAGCGCCACGGAAGCGATTAAACAGGGCGGAACGAGAAGAGGCGCAAATATGGGGATTCTGAGAATAGACCACCCTGACATAATAGATTTTATAACCTCTAAGAAGGACACTTCCAAGCTTAATAATTTTAATATTTCCGTCGCGATAACGGAAGATTTTATGGAACACGCGTTAAAAAACGAAGACTACCCTTTAATAAATCCGAGAAATAACGAAATAGTAAAATATCTCAACGCCAAAGAAGTTTTCGATTTAATCGTCGAAACGGCATGGTCGAGCGGAGAACCCGGAATTATCTTTATCGACAGAATCAACAAACTCAATCCCATACCCAAAGCCGGAAAAATCGAAGCAACTAACCCGTGCGTAACGGGGGATTCCTATATATCTACCGAATTCGGCATGGTAAAAATAAAGAAATTATATGATAAATTCGTTAACGGCGGGATTAAAATATATACCGACGACAGGACGTTTGGCGGCAGTCAGGTCGTTAACGGCGAACCCGTTTTCGACGTTCCAAACGTAAGCCAAGAATTTAACGGCGTATCTTTAAATTCAATAACGGCCGTTTATAATAACGGCGAAAAAAACGTAGCAAAAATAGTTACTGAATCGGGGTATGAAATAAAAGCTACTTACGACCATCAGTTTTTAACTCTTGAAGGATGGAAAAAACTTAAAGATATTACCACGGAAGATAAAGTTTTAATTCAATCGGGGAACGGTAGTTTTTCAAAAACGGCAAAACTTCCAGTTAAAATAGAAAACGTAACAAACGGTAAAAACGGTAAAATTTACAGGTTTAACCTGCCGGCCGTTTGGTCTAAAGAGTTAGGACAAGTATTAGGCTGGCTGATAGGCGACGGCCGGCTGATAGATAATAATTCCAAAAATAAAAGAGTAGGTTTTACTTTTGGAAAAAATGACTTAGAAGTTATGCGATACCTAAAACCTATATTAAATAAAATGTACAATAATGAAATAGAAGAAGTTAAAAGAACGGACAATTTATATCACCTTTCATACCACAGCAAATTTTTCGTAGATTATTTTAAAAACTTAGGGGTCAAACCTGTAAAAGCAGACAAAAAAGAGGTGCCTTCCGGTATTTTTACCGCTACGAAAGAAGCGGTTATAGGTTTTTTACAGGGAATATTTTCTTCCGGCGGGACTATAAGAAACGGTAAAAATCCATCCGATTCAGGAATAGTTTTATCTTCAAAAAGTTTAAATTTATTAAAAGAGATCCAAATACTTTTAATAAACCTTGGAATAAAAAGCGTTATTATGGACAGAGCGCGGAATCCGCGTAAAGATACTTTCGCATATACGACTATTTTAGGAGAGGAAAAACATTATGACACCGACGGAGTTTTGTTTGAAATAGGAATTTACGGAGTTTCTAAACTAAAATTTTTTGAGCAAATCGGTTTTATGCAAGAGTATAAACAAAGCCGTTTGAAAAATATCGTCGAGAATCAGATATTTTGCAAAGAGAAATTCTACGATAAAGTCGAACGCATAGAATATACGGGAAAAGAAACGGTTTACGATTTGACGGAGCCTTCGACTTTCACGTTTATCGCAAACGGCTTTGTAGTTTTGGATTGCGGGGAACAGCCCTTAGTCGCTTATGAATCGTGCAACTTGGGATCAATTAACATCGGGAAATTTGTAAAAGAAAATAAAATTAAAAAAGATATGGTTAATCTTGCGGAATATCTGAAAAAACTCGAAAATAATCCAGACAATATCATTGGCGGCTATCTTAGCTACATAGACTTCGATAAACTTAAAAAAACAGTACATACCGCAGTCCATTTTTTAGATAACGTAATAGATAAAAATCATTATCCTTTAGAAAAAATTAAGCAGATGACGCTTTCCAACAGAAAAATAGGTCTGGGCATTATGGGTTATGCCGATACTCTTATAAAGCTCGGAATACCTTACGACAGCGAAATTGCCCTTAGAGTAGCCGAAAATATAATGGGTTTCATAGATAAAGAATCAAAGGTAAAATCGGAGGAATTAGGAATAGAACGCGGCAGTTTTCCGAACTTTAAAGGCTCTATCTGGGAAGAAAAAGGATTTAAGGCTATGAGAAACGGCACGACTACCACCATAGCGCCTACCGGCACTATAAGTATGATAGGCGGGGCTTCGAGCGGCATAGAACCTCTGTTTGCGCTGGCTTACGAAAGACGCGTTCTCGACAAGCAGACATTAATAGAAACGGATAAAAATCTTAAAGCCATTTTGGAAGCAATGGGCGTCTATTCCGATAAATTAATAGATTATATAGCAAAAAACGGTAGTCTCGGAAAAACATATAAAAAAGATATAGCGGATTTATTGACCGAAAAAGAATATGAATACCTAAGCAGAATATTTATAACCTCCCATGATATTGCGCCGAAATGGCACGTTATGACGCAGGCGGCTTTTCAAAAATTTACCGATAACGCCGTAAGTAAAACCGTTAATTTTCCTAATCCGGCAAAAAAAGAAGATATAGAAGAGGTCTATACGCTTGCCTATAACCTTAATTTAAAAGGCATAACGGTATATAGGGACGGTTCGAGGGAGCAGGTATTGACCGCAGGTTCTTCCGTAAGTTCTAAAGAAAAAGAGGGAAAAGAATTATCAAATCAAAAAAGAGGCGGACAGATAGAACCCAGAAAACGTCCGGATATAATAAGGGGGGTAACTGTTAAAACAGTTACAGGATGCGGTCCTCTTTACGTTACGATAAACTACGACGAAAACGGAAATCCTTTCGAAATATTTAACTCTATCGGTAAATCCGGCGGGTGCGCGCAGTCGCAAACCGAGTCCACCGGAAGGATGGTAAGTTTAGCTTTAAGGTCGGGAATAGGAGCGGAAGAGATAATAAGCCAGCTTAAAGGTATAAGATGCAATATTCCCTATGGTTTCGGCAGCAATATCATATATTCGTGCGCCGATGCTATAGGCAAAGCTCTCGAAAAAAGCCTTAACGAAAAAATTACGCTGCCGAATAACCGCTTAACCCGCACCGTTCAGGGCAGAGGCGCCTGCCCTTCATGCGGCGGCTCAAATCTAAAACATGCGGAAGGCTGCACGGTATGCCTTGACTGCGGATATTCCGACTGCGGATGATATAAAAAAACAATTATAAAATTATTAATATATCTTAATTATTATATATATTTTTATATAAAATAGTTAAAAATTATAATTGATTTATTTATTTTAATATGTTAAAACGATAAATAATAATTTTTCAAATTAACGTTTTAAGAAAATTTACAAAAAATGAGGAGGCAAGGTTTATGGAAAAAGTTAAATTAAAATTTTTGTTGTTATCCGTTTCTGCGTTTCTATCTACATTTTTAATCGCAGGAAGCGTATTTGCCGCAAATTATGGGGTATTTACGAAAGTTGCGGTTAATGTCCACGGAAACATTTCATCCGTAGCGCAAAAAGTTGAATCTGCTTTGAACGGTCATAACTGGAAGGTAATAGGAAAATTCAATACCTCTTTGCCGTCGGGAGATACTTACAATTCAACGGTAATAGTCGCCACCGACAGCGTTTATGACAAATATATGGTAGATAACGGAAATTACCCTCTCGGCGCTTTTGGACTGCCCTTAAGAGTAGCCGTTTACTCCACGCCCAATCAGGGAATCGTCGTCAGTATGGTTAATTTGCCGGCGCTTGCAAGAACTTTTTCGGGACGCTCCTATGTGCATTACGCCGTTGAGGTTAATAATCTTTTAAAACACTGGATAAGAGAGGCGGTCGGAGGGACGCCTTCCAATACTCAATACGGTCCTATGAGAACAGGCCGGTTTCCCGGCGGAATCGGCGGCGGCTCATTTCCGGGAAGCGTTGTTCAAATAAGCAACTATTCGGGCAGCACCGATTCGAACCTTTTAGGCGTGGCGGATTTAGTATTAAAAGGCATAGAGCATAATAACGGCAGTTGGCATCTGGTTTACAAGATAGAAAAACCGTCCATAGGTTTTATAGAAATAGGGGTTACTAGAAATTCTACGGAAAGACATTCGATTGAAATCGACAGCGGTGCAAGAGCGACTTCTACATATAAATTTCCCGGCATAGACCATGGTCCCTCCTATCCCATTGAAATACTCGTATATAGAGACGGAAACTACACCGATGTTTCTATACTTGGAGAAATGTGGAGAATGAAATATTATTTTGCAGACGCAGGTATGATGGCTTTTATGACCCATATGGGCATGCCCGGTTCCGTTCAAGGGTCGCTTAAGCAGATGATTTTATACGGATTAGCATATTAACACGTTACGTTATTTCCAAAAAGCGAAATGCCGATGGAAATTATTCTAAAAAAGAGGTTTGATTTAAAATCGGACCTCTTTTTTTTATCTGTTTTCTATTTTACAAAATTTTCCGCAGGTTTTCCGGTATAAAAACCTTGGGCATAATCGACTTTCGGTTCCTTCGATTCGTTTAAAACTTCTTCCGACCCTATAAATTCTGCAATCTTTTTAATCGCCGTTTCTTTTGCAACCGAAATAGAGCCGGCTACAACCGCCCCATCCGCTTTATCTTTAAAAATTCCCATAATAAATTATCCGCCTATTTTAAGAAAGTCTATGGGAAACCCTTTTTGATTATAGCATAATGGTTTCAAAGATTTACATTTATATTTTTTACATTTGTGACATTAGTCACTGCAATAAATTAATTTTATGATAAAATAAAATAAAAACATATTAAATAAATTTAAAGGAGACTTTAACATGAATGCAAAAGATAACGATCTTAATCCTCTTGACGCTTTAAGATCCGAACATGAAGAAATAAGAGCCGTTTTAAATAAACTTGAAGGTTTTTTAAAAAAGCAGTCTCCTGCCGGAAAAGGCGGAACGAATGGAGCTGCAGAAAACGAAAATGACTTGGCGGCCGGTCTTAACGAGATAACCGCTTATTTCGATAAAGATCTGGAGGCGCATTTTAAGAGAGAAGAAGAGGCTTTATTTCCGGTTCTCGGAAACTATATCGGCATAGAAACAGGTCCTATCAACGTTATGATTATAGAACATAATAATTGCAGGGAGCTTTTTAATGATTTTAAGAAAAAAATAGCCGGCAAAGATTATAAACCGGTCGTGTCCGCCGGAAACTCTTTAAGACAGCTATTATCCGAACATGAAGATAAGGAGGACAGCATATTGTTTCACATTGCGGAAATGCAGCTTACTAAGGACGAGAAACGCAGTATTATGGAAAAGATGCTTACCATTAATTAATATAAATATAATAATAGACTTACACTGAATAATAACAGCAATAATAAGTAAAATTAACCAAACTAAACCAAAAAAAGAGGAATAAATCATGGAAAATATAATCGATTCGAAAAAAATAAAACTTGACGTAAGAGAAGACATTAAAAATGGAGCCGACCCGTTTAAAAAAATTATGGAGGCGGTAAATCAATTAAAAGACGGCGAAGCGCTGGATTTAATAAACAGTTTCGAACCTTTCCCGCTTTATTCGGTTTTAAAAAATAAAGGATTTGAACACATAACCGATAAAGTACCGGAGGGCTTCGAAATAATCTTTTTCAGAAGTAATGCGGCGGCAAAACCTGTAAAAGTTTCCGAAGAAGCCGACGAAAATCAATTCGGCGACGAAGATCTAAAAAACCTTGCCCACAAGCGGAATATCGTGGAACTCGACGTAAGAGGACTCGAACCGCCTCAGCCGCTTCTCAAAATATTCTCCACGCTCGAAAATTTAGGCAACGATGCCGCTCTTCATATAATACACGAAAGAAAGCCGATACATTTATATCCGAGATTAAAAGACGCGGGATATAAATTCTTAACGGAAGAAACCGCCGACGACCTTTACACGATAAAGATTTGGAGATAAGAAAAAGATGTAAAAAGAGGAACGTATATGAGGCAATAACGGCGTTAGATTTGAAATATTGATAATCACCAAATAACTATATGTTAATTCCCCTCCTTTCCTAAGGAGGGGTGTCAGGCTTTGCCTGACGGGGTGGTTTGCCTTTTTTACCAGCCTATAGAAAATATATGAAACAGAAGCAGTAAAGATGCGATAAAAAGAAATATGGCGGCAATCTGTATTAAATAAAATATCCACAGAATCGAACCCGATAGAAATAGTCCGAATACTGCATATTCGAAATATTTAGTTTTTAAATCCGAAGACAGTTTTCCATAAGCGCCTTTCTTGGCTTTTTCAAATACTTTAAGGCTTATTAGAAATGGATATATTTTATGCAGGAAACCGATTATTACCATTCCCGCAAAACCGAACAGCCCCAAAAATCCGAATACGTAATATACGCCGTTTATACCGCCGAACATATTTAATTTTTCCTGCGGAATAGTAATTATAAACAGACCGATAAGCACAGTCATTACTAAAAATATAATGCCCGCAAATAGATAAAAAGTGGTAATATCAAACTTTTTCTTAAGCCTTTTCAGCATAAGACCAAAAAATATATAACAGTATAAAAGGATGCCTAATCCCAACAACCACCCGCCGGCGCCGTTAAGATAAATATAGGCGTCCGACCCGTTTCCAAAGAACGAAGATGCAAGCATTGCGATAATTCCTGCGTTAATAACGGTTAAATCGGTTTTCCAGTATAGGCCGTCCGGGGTCTTGGTCATATAAAACATGGGGAGCAGCCTGTATGAAACAGCTATAAAAAGCATGGCGGCAAAACCTATAAACATAACATAAATATGGTCCTGCAATATATCGTAAATATTGAGCCCTATTTTAAAATAAAACGACAAAGCCAAATATAGTCCTATCGACAACCCTATGAAAAGATACGAATATGCGAAAGCGATTCCTGCGGCGGAATAATCCCACTTTTTTACCTTTTTCAAACTTAAAAGCATGTTTAGGTTATAAGTTAAAACCGAAACAAAAAGCAGAATACCGCCGGAGGCAATCATTAAATTTATAAGATAATGCATTCCGACGACAAATATCAATAAAGATATTGAATATGCGTAATAAACCGGAAAGAAAAGCTTTTCGTAAGCGATTTTAACGCCAAGCGCCACGGGCAAAAGCATGTATGACGCCCCCATAATTATCATCAGCAAAAATCCAAGCGTAAACACGTGCGTTAAAGCGATTATTTTATAATTCATAAAAAAATATTCGTTAAAACTTTTAGAATCAAAAAACATTAATATAAAAAAAACCGGCAAAAAAATAAGTGCGGTTTTTATATGTTTCAAAGATATTTCGATTGAACTGTCTGTTGCGTTCATATGCTAACCGTCCTTTTTGTTTTTATACTTTCATTCCCGCATATCTTTTGCACGCGTTTATCAAAGCATTTCGTTTAGCATAAAGCCTTTGGCTTTATAAGCGCTAAACTCCATATCTTTGATGCGTGCTGGGGATGGCATAGCGTTAATCCGGCCTTTATAAAATTAACTTAATAGGTTTTAAGTCTTTTTAGGGCTTCGGATTTTATCATCGAGGGGTTCCATTCCGGCTCCCAGACGAAATTTACCGTCACGCCGTTAATGCCCGGAATGCTTTTTAAAGCTTCCTCGACCTCGTATTTTATGACATTGCTTATCGGACAACCCTTTGCGGTTAGCGTCATATCGAGAACTACACCGCCGTTTTCGTTTAAATTTATTTTATATACCAGCCCCAAATCTACGATATTTACTTCAAGTTCGGGGTCTATAATATTTCGTAATTTTTCTATAACGTCGTTTTCGTTAAATTTTGCCATGATAAACTCCTAATATTAAATTTAATAAATCTTCCCTTTTGTTTCCTTTTAATATAAAGTTTATCAAATTTAAAATTAAATTAAATTGATTTAAATCACAATTTCCGTTTTATTCATCGATTCAATTAATTTATCATATCTATTTATCTATAGCATTTTTCTGGATTTTTGCAGAAGTTCCGCCACTTCATGGTCGGTAGTCTGGCTAAAATCTTCGTAAAACTCCCCTACCGCATAAAACTCTTCCGGAGCGCTTAAAACAACAACTTTATCTACCGTATTTTTTAATTCTTTCAAAGTATCTGCCGCAATAACCGGAACGGCAACGATTATCTTAGACGGCTTTTCTTCTTTCACGGCTTCTATAACTACCATAACCGATGCGCCTGTGGCAATTCCGTCATCCACTATTATGGCAGTCTTACCGAAGGCGCCTATCTTTTCTCCTTCACGCCTGTATATTTTTTCTCTTTCCCTTATCTCTTTAAGTTTGACCCGCTCTATCCGTTCTAAATACCCTGCCGGCATATTAATGCGGGATATAAGGGATTCATTAAGATAAATCTTGGGCGATTTCCCGTCGACTATCGCCCCTATGGCTAACTCTTCCTGATTCGGAGCGCCTATCTTTCTTACCAGCGCCACGTCTAACGGCGATTTTAAAGCCGCCGCAATTTCATAAGCAACGGGGATCCCGCCTCTCAATAAACCTATTACTACGGTATTTTCGCCGCCAAACCCGCCCGCGGACAACTTTTCTCCCAACATCTTTCCCGCTTCCCGCCTGTTTTTAAATATCATATAATTTGTTCGGATGATGCTTTTATCCGCCTCCGGCATCAGGTTAAATTAAGACAAAAGACAAACGGCGCCGTTATCCTCTGCTACAATACCTTACTCTACATATAATATATATATAAGTATATCATTAATAAAAAATATTGACTATAAAACCTCAAAAAAAATTGACTATAAAAATAAAAATAGTATATAATTGATAGGCATAAATAATTTTCCCCTGCATTTTTAACGAAATTCATCCGGGCTGTTAGCTCAATTGGTAGAGCAACTGACTCTTAATCAGTAGGTCGCCGGTTCGATCCCGGCACAGCCCACCATCTAAAACCGCATATATAGTAAAGGTTTCCGGTTTTTCAACCCTTCGTCGATTTTAATTAAACATTATCATTTTTGACCCATTTTTGCCTTTTTTATGGCGAGATTTTCACATAGGTGTATAATATCCTAAAGCGCTTAAAACGCTTGTAAAATAAGGAGGTATTCCATGTCTATCGTGAAAAACGGCAAATATTACTTCTATGACTTCGTCCATGAAGGAAAAAGATATAGAAAAAGTTGCCGAACTGCCGATAAAAAACTTGCCGAACAGGTGGAAATATCCGTTAAAAATGACATAATCAAACAAGAACATAACCTGCCGTCGGCAAGAAATAAAAACTTGCTTTTTCAGGCGGCATGGGAAAGTTACCTGAAAAATAGCGGCAATACCGAAAAAACCATAAAAAGCAAAATCGACTCCAGTAAGCATATCCTGCCCGTTTTTAAAAATAAGAACCTAGGCAGGATTTCCTCCGCCGATATTAAAAACTATCAGCTTGAAAGAAAATTGGAAGTTAGAAACAAGCCAAAAAACACGGACAAAAGAGAGGGCGAAATAAATTACCGTTCGGTCAATATAGAACTTGCAACTCTTCATCATTTTTTTAATTACTGTATGGAAAGAAATTATATTCAAAGCAACCCTGCCTCCAGGATTAAAAAACTGAATGAATTATCTCGTCTTAAAACCCTGTCCGACGGGGACATAAAGAAGTTGATTGCCAGCGCAACAAATAAACTTACCCGGGATATAATTACTTTTTTAATTTACACCGGCTGCCAGAAAGGAGAGGCGCTGAATTTAAAGTGGGACGACGTGGACTTGAAGAACGGCGTTATTGCCGTAAAAGGAACCAAGACGAAGTATGATAGGTATATTCCTATTTCGGAAGCACTGAGAGGAGTCTTAGAGGGAATTAAAAAAAATCAGGGTTTATATGTGTTTAATAATAACGGGGCTAAAATAGGTGATTTTAAGCGTTCTTTTAAGACTGCCTGCCGGAACGCCGGATTAAAGGACTTACGCATCCATGATTTACGACACGTTTTTGCGAGCAAAATGGTTATGAATGGTACGTCGTTATATATAACTGGCAAACTTCTCGGCCACCGGACGACGCAGATGACGAAAAGGTATTCTCATCTTGTGCCGGATACACTCAGGAAAGCTGTTAACGAGGTTTTCGGTAAAAATCAGCAAAAATAATATCGCAGAAAGCAAAATAAGGTATTTTTGCTAGTGTTAAGTTATAATTTATGAAAAATTGTTAAAATATCTGCAGTAAAGATATATAAATTTAAATTCACAAAATATTTTTATTTCTAAATTCCTCGAAACTTTCAACTCTTTTTGAATCTAAAAACTTCTCTAAATCGGCTTTCCTAAATAGGATTTTGCCTTGAAGTTTGTAGAAAGTTATCTGTCTTGAAGCTATGTAGCGCCTTAAAGTAGTAGCAGAAACCCTTAAAAAGGCGGCGGCTTCGTTAATAATTAAAATATCTTTATCCATAATTTAGTCAATGATATAATTACTTTACAATTATTATATATCAAATTTATTTAATGTCAAGTAAAAAAATAATTGACTAATTGACACGTTGAC
>DAHVOJ010000030.1 GCA_027318865.1 bacterium
CGGTTCCTGCGGCTTTTACCACGTTTTCTTCGAGCATAGTCGAACCCATATCGTTTGCGCCGAAACTTAATGCTACCTGCCCCATTTTTGCCCCCTGCGTAACCCATGATGCCTGAATATTATCGAAATTGTCCAAAACTATCCTTGAAATTGCAAGCACTTTAAGATAATAATGACCGTAAACTCCCTTTGAATTAAGAGCGGTATTTTTACTCTGAAAGCTCCATGGGATAAAAGCCTTAAAACCGCCTGTTTTATCTTGAAGGTTTCTTAGTTTTAAAAGATGCTCCACTATGTCTTCATCGGTTTCTATGGTTCCGAACATCATAGTGGCGGAAGAATTTAATCCCGCGCCGTGAACCGCTTCCATAACTTCAAGCCATTGCCGGCTGTCTATTTTATTTGGGCTGATTTTTTTTCTGACCCTATCGACAAGAATTTCGGCTCCGCCTCCCGGCACCGAGCCTAAACCTGCTTCTTTTAAAAGATTAACGGTTTCTTTAACGGTTATGCCGTTCGAATTTGCTATGAAAGTTATTTCGGGCGGCGAAAAACCGTGTATATGAATATCGAATTTTTCCTTAATCTCTTTTAAAAGATTAATATAATAATCTATTGCTATATCAGGATTTAACCCGCCCTGAAGGAGAATCTGAGTGCCGGAAAGTTTTTTGGTTTCGCCGATTTTCTCGAAAATTTGTTCTTTAGAAAGCACGTAAGTATCTTTGTCCGGTACCCCGTGTTTTTTGTAAAAAGCGCAGAATTTGCATTCCGACGCGCAGACGTTAGTATAGTTAATATTTCTGTCTATAATGAACGTTACGACATCATCGGGATGTTTTTCTTTTCTTATGTCGTCGGCTATTTTTCCGAGTTCGATAATATTGTCGTTTTTAAATAGCGACAGTGCGTCTTCTCTGTTTATTCTGCGGCGGCCGCTCGAATTATTATTATTGTATTGCAAGTTTTTATCCATAATCTTAATTATTAATTAAGCAGTTCGCCCATTTCTTTAAGGCTTTCCTCGAAAGAGTGTTTTTCTTCGGGGGTCTGCTTTATAAAATTTTCTATCTTAGATATATGGTCTATGGCAAAATCTATGGCTTCGCTGGAACCTTTAGAATACGCGCCTATATTTATAAGGTCTTCGTTAACTCTGAATTCGGAAACCACTTTCAAAACGTTTCTTGCTTTAAGAAGATGCTCTTCCGAAACTATATCCGGCATAACCCGGGACAGGCTGTTCAAAACGTCGATAGCCGGAAAAATTCCGTTTTCGGCAATTTTTCTGGAAAGAACGATGTGTCCGTCAAGGATAGACCTGACTGTATCAGAAACGGGTTCATTCATATCGTCGCCCTCTACCAGAACCGTATAAATTCCGGTAATGCTTCCTTTGTCGGAAATAGCCGCTCTTTCTAAAAGTTTCGGCAGAACGCTGAATACGGACGGAGTATAACCCCTGACCGTAGGCGGCTCTCCGGCAGATAAACCGATTTCGCGGGAAGCCGTCGCAAATCTTGTTATGGAATCCATCAAAAAGAGGACGTTAAGCCCTCTATCCCTGAAATATTCGGCAAGAGCCGTGGCGGCAAACGCTCCCCTTATTCTTATTAAAGGCGATTTATCGGATGTTGCTACGATAACCACCGATCTTTTTAATCCTTCTTCGCCGAGACTTTTTTCTATAAATTCCTTAACCTCGCGTCCCCTTTCGCCTATAAGCGCAATAATATTTACGTCGGATTTGGAATATTTAGTGAACATACCTAAAAGGGTGCTTTTTCCCACGCCGGAACCTGCAAAAATACCTATCCTCTGTCCTTTGCCTATCGTAAGAAACGAATTGACCGCTCTTACTCCGACATCCATAACTTCTCTGATTCTTTTTCTAGAAAGAGGAGAAGGCGGCTCGTTAACTATCTTTGCATAACCGCCGCATTGAATTTTCCCTTTATCGTCCATAGGGTCGCCGAAAGGATCAAGCACTCTCCCGAGAAGTTCTCCGCCCGCCGGAAACTTTTCCTCCTCTTCTAAAAGAACGACCTCGCTTTCTAAACTTATACCGCTTATATCGCCGTAAGGCATAAGAATGGCTCTGTCGTCGTTAAAACCGATAACTTCGGCGGTAATACCGCCTGACGAAGCGGGATTTTTACTTTTAATACGGCATATTTTTCCTATAGAAAGACCCGGGTGTTTAGCTTCGAGAATAAGACCGACGGCTTTAGTAATTTTTCCCTTTATAAGCATTGGATTTGCATCGTCAAGCAAATTCTCGTATTCTTTCAGGTTAAGAAGTCTTTCCATAATCAGTTTTGTTTAAGATTTTATTTTTGCATCTGCGCCGTATTCCCGATAATACGAAAGAACCGTTTTTACGTAATTTTCAGTTTCTTCGAACGGCGGTACGCCGTTATATTTGTCGACGTTTCCCGTGCCTGCGTTATATGCCGCAAGAGCAAGTTCGGCATTGCCTTCGTAGTGATTTAAAAGCCGTTTAAGGTAGAGCGTTCCGCCTAAAACATTACCTTCCGGATCGTAAGGATCGACGCCGAGTTCTTTCGCCGTTTCCGGCATTAATTGCATAAGTCCCACGGCGCCTTTGTTGGAAACGGCGTACGGGTTAAAATCTGATTCGGTTTTTATCACGGCTTTTATCAAACTGTACGGAACGCCGTAAATTTCGGAAGCCTTCCGCGCAAGACCGTCCGCCGTAACATATAGTCTTCCGTTTAATCCCGATAAATCTGAATCAGCGTCGGATACGCCGTTTCCGGAACCTTTCTTAGATTTAAAGCCGTCCGGCTTAAGCCCTCCGGCACCCGCTCCTCCGTATTTAGAAGCTAATCCGTATGCCTGAAATAAATTTCCCGTAGCCGACAGCGTAGAAACAGAAGAACTTAATTCTTTAAGACCGTCTCTTGCTATTAAAGACGGATGTTCCTTAAAATAATCGACTATCATTTTTGCGATGCCTATACCTTTTCCGTAACTTTCATTATTGGCTACCGCTTCGTAAAAAAGCGAATTAAAAATTTTATAGCCGGTTCCTTTGTCTATAAAAGAACCTTTTTCGACTTCTTTGGACATAGACTCGAAAATCATATCTAAAAAAAGACTTTCGAATTTGGTAGCAACGGTCTTTATTTCATTAAGTTCCGCAGGAGAAATTTTATCTTCCGGCTCGCCTTTCGCTATATTCAAATTGTTATTTAATATTTCCATATTTTTTACCGATTTAGTTCTGATAATGTTAAAATTATATCATAATGGAAATATTAATAAAAGTTTTACTGCCGGCTTAAACTCATTCCAAATTTCGAAGGTATTTCGAAGGTATTTAAAAAATATATTTTTTGTATTATAATAATAATAATATTGCATCGATTTAATTAATTGAGCAATTTAACGCAAATTAACATAGAACAAAGATATGGATATAGCTTCAATTATCGGTTTTATTCTGGGCGTAGGCGGAATAATATTCGGCAATTTTCTTCAGGGTTCGACTTTAATGCAATTGTTGGACCCCATCGGTTTTGTAATAGTTATAGTCGGAACCATGGGCGCTACTATTGCAGGGAACAGGATGGATAATCTTAAAAAAGCTCTCGTTTCCGCAAAAGGAGTTATTTTACCTTCAAAGACGGATTATGAAACGACTATAGCCGACCTTTTAAATTATGCCACTAAGGCAAGAAAAAACGGCGTCCTTGCATTAGAATCGGAAATCGAAGCGTCGTCCGATCCTTTTATAAAAAAAGTCCTGCAGTTAGTCGTTGACGGTATCGACCCGGAGGTGGTCATGGATATTATGGAAACCGAACTGTCCAACATAGAAGATTTCGGCGACGAAAGCGTTAAAATATTCGAGCAGGCAGGCGGCTATTCTCCGACGCTAGGTATTATAGGAGCGGTCCTAGGGCTTATCCATGTAATGCAGCACTTAAACCAGCCTAACAGACTCGGTTTGGGTATAGCTGTCGCTTTTACGGCAACGCTTTACGGTCTTGCTTTCGCAAATACTGTACTGTTTCCAATATCCAGCAAGCTTAAAATGAACCTTAAAGTGCAGGTTTTAAGATATGAACTTATTCTTATGGGAATAAGGAGCATTCAGAACGGCGAAAATCCGAGGCTCATAGAAGAAAAACTTAAGTCTTTTTTGAGCGCCGAACAGAGGAAAGCATATGATTTAAAAAACGGGAGAAAATAAAAAATGGCCAGAAAGAAAAAAAAATGTCCGGAACATAGCAATTCGGAAAGATGGATGATAAGCTACGGGGATTTTTTAACCACTCTTCTGTCGTTCTTTATAGTAATGTTTGCAATATCCAAAGTAAACAACGTCCGGCTCAAAGAACTCGCCGTATCCATCCAGCAGGCATTCGGGGCAAATAAGTTTATTACGGTTTCTGCTTCTAAACCTAATATAGCTTCGTCCCCTAAATTAATCGTAGCGAAAGTCGCTCCTTCGACGTTTAAAGTTTCTAAGTCCAACAAAAAACTTATTAAGGAAGAAACTCATGAATCCGCCGTCTTCTCAAGCATAGAATCGAAGGTAAAATCTTTCACTGCCGGAAACAGCGCCTATAAATCTTCGCTCAGGGTATATAAATCGACCAGAGGGCTTGTTATATCTTTAAAAGGTTCCAGCTTTTTCGGTTCCGGCAGTGCGAGCATAATAAAAAAATATCACCCTTTATTAAAATATATAGCGTCGGAACTGTTAAAAATTAAAAATAATATTTCCATCGAAGGATATACGGATTCAACGCCTATACGTACAGTTAAATATCCGAACAACTGGATGCTTTCAACCGCAAGAGCCGTCAACGTCCTGAGTTTTTTTATAAAAAGCGTAAACTTTCCGCCGGCAAGACTGTCTGCTTCCGGATACGGAAAATACAAACCGGCGGCAAGCAACGCGACTGCGGCGGGACGCGCTCTGAACAGGCGAGTAAACATAGTCGTTCTTTCGGATTTTTTAAATAACGAACTTCCGAAGTCGTAGCTTCCTTCGGGTCGCTTAAGCTGATTGGGTTATCTGCCGCCTCTGCTGTTCGAAAGTAAATTTAATTATTTCGTCCCTGTCGGATTCGTTTATAGCCGTAAATTTGCAGGCAAAAGAAATTTTGGCTTTAGCGGAACAGCCTTCTTCCTGCGGTTCTTCAGAAACTTTAACGACCTGAGCCAGCGCTTTCACTACAAATTGGGGAACGGAAGGAAACAACATAGTCATTTTTAAGATGTCGCCCTGCTTTAAATTAAAATGTCCGTTATTTTGAGCGGCATCTTTTCCACATTTTTCCTCCGTCCACATAATTCCTGAACCGCTTATAGACACTCTTTTTTCTTTAACGTCGGCAAAGATAGACGCTTCCGGATTCAGGATCGACAGAATGACGTCTAATTTGCTGTTTATAGCTATTAAAAGCTTTTCTAATTTGGGATTTATCGGGGTATCTTCGTCTTTTTCGTTAGACGCCCCGTAAACTTTTGGAGCCGCTATGCCGTAAATTCCGTAAACCGATGTAGTAAAAGAAGGTCTTGTAATATATGCTTCTTTAGTTTCTATAAATTCTTCGACTGAAATCTTTTCGTAAATAAACTGGATAACGGCATTTACCCTGACAAATTCCCTTCCTTCTCTTTCTTCGAGAGGAGAACCGGAAATCTTAGTTTTAAGGAAAATGCCGCCTGTTTTTCTAACGGCATCTTCTACCGTAATTTTATATTTATAGGTTTTAGAAAATCCGGAACTAATCACCGTTGTATCTTCAGAATTTTTTATTAAAGATATAAGACTTTCCGCATCGTAATTATTTCCGTCAAATTCGACGATATGCCTGCCCTCAAAAGAAGCATATAAAATAATATTTAAAATATCTTCTTCCGTCCCTGTTATATATCCCTTAAATTTTTTTTGCGGGATTTCCAAGACTATATCCTGATTTTTATAAAAATATTTATCCGAAGAGTCTGAAGCCATTATCTACCCCTTCCCGTTTTATAAATTTTAATTAGATTTATAAGCCTTTACCGCCGAAGAAATCTTTTTTAGCATTACTATTTTGTCTCCCACGTCTTCTTTCATGACGTTCAAAATATTAATAATATTTTTATCGGATTCGGCTATATTAGATAATTTATCCGATAATTTTGATTTATATTTAATTTCTTCGTTACCGGCTGAATCGGTAATTTTTGCGCTTCCGCAGGGTCTGTCCGACTTAGAAAACAGTTTTGTCAAAAAAACCTTTCTTTCGAATAAATATTTTAAGTTGACCGGATTTTCTCTTTTCTCCGACAAAATTAACATGATATATTTATTTAATATAATAATATTGTCCGCAATTTTTATTTTTAATTCGTTCATTGCATTTACATTTAGATTTATTTTATTATTATAATTTTATAATATGATATAATATAAATCAACTTTATAAAGATAAAATTTATAAATATAAAACATGGGGGGAGGGAGCTATTATTACGAAAAAGACGACCGCGGATAAATTAAAGGCGGGGGACGTGCTGGCAAAAGACGTAGTTTCCCCAAAAGGTATTATAATACTTAAAAAAGGTACGGAGTTGACGGATAAATTTATTAATAACATTAAAAAAATAAGCGATGAATCTCCTTCCGCCGCGGGCAATTATATATTCATAGAAGGAAACGACGGCGAATCGGAAAAAGGTAACAATAAAGAAATGGAAGAAGAAATTGCATCGTTAGAAAAAAGATTTAAAAAAGTCGAAAGATATGAATATATGGGAGAAATCAAAGAAACCATAAAAGACCAAATAATAAAATTTTACGGCGGCAACGCCGCTTTTTAAAAAAAATGAAAAAAACAGACAGCTTGGATAGATTAATTTCAACAGTAAAAAAAACCGAAAATATTCCTACTCTTTCTAAAGTTTTAGCGAAAATTTCGGAAGAAATAGAAAAAGATAATTTTTCCATAAAAAATATCGGCATCTTAATGTCGCACGACATCAGCCTGTCGGCGAGGATTTTAAAAATAGTAAATTCTCCTTTCTATGGATTTCCTCAAAGAATATATAGTATCAACCATGCTATAGTGCTTCTCGGCGCAAACGTTTTAAAAAGCATAATAATATCGACTTCGGTTTTTACCGTTATGAAAAAAACTATGGCGGGGCTTTCGGAACATTCTCTTTTTTGCGCGTTTACCTCTAAACATATTGCCGAAAAAATGAATAACGATATTAAAAAAAGTAAAGGCGAAACTAAATTTAACGACGGGCGGGAGCGGCAGCCGGCAATCGACCCCGACAATATGTTTTCCCTAGGACTTCTTCACGATATCGGTAAAATTATAATAGCTACGACTTTTAAAGACGATTTTAAAAAAATACTGGAAATTGCGCAAAAAGAAGAAAAACCGTTAGATGAAGTAGAACGCGGCATTCTCAACATATCTCACGGCCAGCTCGGCTATATGCTTATAAAAGAATGGAATCTTCCTCCCGCTATTTATTTGCCTATAAAATATCATCACAACGTTAATCTCGCGGATAACTTTAAAACCGAAACAGCGATATTAAATATCGCCGATTTTTTAACCAGAGCGATAGGCATAGGTTTTTCGGGTACAACATATTTAGAAAGAATAAATACCGACGCAATAAATATCTTAGGCATAAATATTGATTTTATTAAATCGGTAATCGAAGAAATTTATTCATATAAAGACGAGCTATCCATATTCGATTAATTTAAATTATTTCTATTCGATATTAAAAATTAACGTTTAAAAAGTATTTTAAAAACAAGCGTATAGTTGATTATGAATAACAATAAAAATAAATTTTCTAAAATATTTATAGTCCGGCAGGGAGAAGAAAAAACCATAGGCGAAACTGCTATAGATGAAGAACTTAAAGGTTATAATCTCAAAATATTCAATTCGTTTAATCAGGCATATTACTCTGTTTACGCTTCCCCTCCCCAATTAATAATAATTATTATAGATTCGTCTTTTAAAAAGAATAATGCGGCTTTAAAGAAAGATAAGGAATACCTTAAAATGGTTAACGATATGCAACTCGATAATATGTTAAGCAATATCCCGATTCTTTTCGTTATTCCCCCCGATTTTAATTTCAATTCTATAGAAAACGAAAAATATTTTTTAAAAGATTATATTAAAGAACCGCTTAATTCAAACGAGCTGAAATATAAGGTAGAAAGCATAACGCGCTCGTCTAAATCTGCGTTAGACGCAAACCCGTTGACTAAACTGCCAGGAAATTCGTCTATAATGGAATCCGTAAAAAACAAACTCGAGGACGGCATAAATTTTTCTTTCGCATATATCGATATAGATAATTTCAAATCTTACAACGACAAATACGGTTTTTTGAGGGGGGACGAAGTAATTATGATGGCATCGAGACTTATCGCAACTACGGTTTACGACATATCTAAAACAAAACGCAGAGATATCGAAAAATACGTATCCATAGGTCATATAGGCGGAGACGATTTTATAATAATGTCGCATATCGACGATATCGAAGAAATTGCAAATACCGTAATTTCAAATTTCGATAAAATAATCTTATCTTTTTACGACAATACCGATAAAGAACGCGGATATATAGAAGCGTACGACAGGCAGAAAAATATTCGGAGATTTCCGGTAATGAGCCTTTCAATCGCGATTATCGAAGAGGTCAACGGAAAAATCTCTCATTATGGGCAGATAAACGAAATAGTCACGGGGCTTAAAAAAGCGGCAAAAGATATGCCCGGGTCAAATATTATGATTGACAGAAGAAGAAAAACGGCTCTTTGACGTCCGGCTATGTGCCGGCGGCGCGGCAGGCACAGTTTACGATGCCTGCGCGGACGAAGGCGTTGCAAGCGCCTTCGTAGCTCCCGACGACGGCGCTATCGGAAGTTTCTGTTTTACCGGATATAAGTCGTCGTTTAAAACCGTCTGTATCGCCTTGCGGTTTTTAACGTTTATTATAAGCGGGGCTTTTAAATTTACCGTAGAAGAATATAAGTCCTTAAGCACCGTCACTATAACGAATATAATAGCGTCTGCTTTATCTTTCAATTCTATAAGTTCTTTATCCTCGTCCGTAATACCGGCGGCATAATCCTGAAAGAAATAATTAGGATCGGCGACAATAAAACATAATTTATCGTTTTCTATGCTTTGCAGTATAAAAAACGGAAGATTTTTCTCTTTATTTATATTTAAAATACAATATTTTTTCAAGTCGTTAAATCCGAGTAGGGGTTTAACGAATTCTAAAATTTTTGTCTTTTCTACCGCCACTCCGTCTGGATAATAGATGCTTTTAACGAGAATCTCGGCATCGGTAATATTAGAGGCGGCGGCGTTATTATTTCCCTTTGCCTCTATTTCTATATACATTGTGTTATCGGCTTTTGCATTCACTCGAAAACCCCTTTTTTGTTTGAGAAAAAATATTTTTTTATGATTTGTATGTATCGATATCGATATCGACGTTATTTTTATTTATTACATCAAAACCGTTTAACTTGTTTAGTCCGTTTAATTTGTCTAAGCCGGATATATCGTCTAAACTTACCGCGGAAGCATTTATATTTTCGTTCTTAATCATATCGTAAAGCTCTTTTCTTAAAATATTTATAGCTTTCGGAGCGTCGATTCCTATTTTTACGGTACTTCCGGACAGAGACAATACTTCGACGGTTATATCGTCGCCTATTTTAATACTTTCCCCGGTTTTTCTCGCAAGAATCAACATGATATATAGCAATAAGAAAAATTTTAGTTTATTTTGCCTAATTATTTCAGATATTGAAGCAACATGGGCGTAAGCGAAGTAATATTCGACGATGCTTCGAGCGTAGCCTGATAAGATTCCTGAGCTTGAGTAAGATTTGTCATTGCCTTAGCCACGTTTACGTCCTGCGTCTGGCTTAGAAGTTGGGAAATATTAGATAAAACGGTCTGGTAGCTCGTCTGCTGTTCGTTAAGCCTCTGAACGACCGTCCCGACGGTCGCCTGAGCGGCGGTCATCGTATTTAATCCGTTCTGGATTCCCTTTATAATAGCAGAGGAATTCTGCTGATACACGTTATTCCGAAGTTCCGACTGAAAAAGCGAAAGAACGGAAATGAGGCCGGAGGGAGGAGAAGTTGACGGATTAGTTGACGTATAATATGGAGTATTGGTCGATAAATTTGCGGCGTCATTTCCGAATATCGAATCGGCGGTAAGCGACGGCGTTACCGTTTCATTCTGGGTTATCTGGTAATTCTGGTTCGTATCCGTTCCGGCATAGGTATATACGCTGTAAGAAACAGGAGACGTCATTCCGCTTGATTGATACCATGACGTCGTAGTCGTGTATGCAGAGGATAAATTAAGATTGTTTCCCGTAAAAATATTCTGTCCGTTATAAGAGGTATCCGCATATTGCGTAAGTTCGTTAATCATCTGCTCTACCTGCTGTGCCGCCGCCTGATTATTTGCAGAAGTATTCGTTCCGTTTGCCATTTCTACGGCAAGAGAACTTGCCTGATTTACTACCGTCATAGCGTTGCTTATAGTGGACGAAGCTAAAGAGCCTACGCTGTTCGCTATAGTTACGTTAGAGTTATACTGCGTAACGAGCGCCGTGCTGTTTTTATACGAAAGAACGTTGACCATGCCCCCCGGATTATCCTGGGGATAGTTGATTTGCAAGCCGCTCGAAATCTGGTCCTGAAGATTGTAAATATTCGTAGATTCGTTCGACAATTCGTTATTAATGTTGTTGTATATCATGCTGTTGGTTATCTGTATCATTTTAAATGCCTCGTTTTTTTACTTGTTACCATAAACCACAAAACCACCCCGCCCTACGGGCACCCCTCCTTGTAAAGATATATTTTTCTGCGTGTTTAGTAAAAGCACGTCTTTTGCTGCAGAAAAATATGGAGTTTATGGAAAAACCTTTTATCTGCTCTTACTACTTTTAAGTCTTATTCTGCGGAAAAAAGGTGTCAGATTAATTTTCCGTTATTATATTTTGTCTATTATTACTGCTTTATCGGGCGGAAAAATAAAATCTGACACCTTTTTCTTCCCCCTGCCTCTATTTTCTGGATTCCCGCCTGCGCGGGAATGACACCTTTATACTTTCTAACAGCATATGCCTGCAGATGCAGACGAGAGTATGATGATAAATAAATATGACTTTTTTCTCTTGTCATTCCCGCGCAGGCGGGAATCCAGTCTTTTATTGATTACGGCACCGTGCTTAAAAGCGCCGTCATAATTGCCTGAACCGAGCTTGTAATAGCCGCAGCTGCCTGATATGAATTTTGGTAATTAACTAGGTTGGTCATCTGCTGGTTCATATTTACTCCAACGAAAGATTGAAGCTGATTCTGCAAATTCGTCAAAACCGACGTCGAATTTGTATAGTTTGTGTTAGCGTTCTGAGCCTGCGTTCCGATATTTGAAACTATATTTGAATAATACGTCGAAATAGTCGAACTAGTCCCGTTAATAGGCAGATTGTTATTTTGAAGCGCGCCGAGGGCAAGCGCGTTTTCGTTATTGCCTGATAAACCGGCAGAATTCATATTGGATAGGGTCATAGATGTTAAATCATTACTATTAAGATTTGAGCCGTTCGTAGTAACTGACTTAGATGGACTTAAAATGTCTGCAGTGAATGAATCATTTTTGACTGGTGAACCAGTTATGGTAACATGAAAATTTTCTGGTTGACTGCCGTTAGAAACGGAACTAGAAGTTGATGGCGGATTACCAAAAAAAATAGAATATTCGGGTTGACCTGACGAATTTGTCGTAATTGGTATATTATTTATTTTTTGAGTTAAGTTTGTAGTATTGTTGGTTATTTGAAAATCAGCATTACTTGAAGACGAACCCTGACCTAAATATGTTATAGTATATTGTCCACCCATATTGCTAGTACTTGAACTTGGGGAAGGATACGGATTAATAACCGCTCCGGCGCTAATAGTTCCGTCGCCGGTATTGTTAGGATTAACCGCTGTTGAAACGGCTGATGCTGCCGCTACTTGAGATGTCGTCAAGTTAGGATTGACCGCCATAGTAAAAGCAGGGGCGGTTGTCAATTGATTGACGGTAAAAGTGTCTGTACTTGCCGGAGCACCTCCAGTAGCATTTGGTGCTATAGAAGTAGCAGAAGGCACAGGCACGGCAGTAGTAGTTATATTTACCGATACCCCGTCAAAGTTAAGCGTATATACATTTTGCCCGTATTTATTCTGGGTCGGAGTTACTGTTTGAGGGGCAATTTTATTTGATGAATTAGTATTGTCGGTTATGTTAAAAGTTGCACTTGTAGAAGAAGAACTTGAAAGTTGTATCGTATATTTATCCCCCGTCAAATC
>DAHVOJ010000031.1 GCA_027318865.1 bacterium
ATAAATCAATGCGCCTAATGAAACATGTTTAGTCCACGCAGGAAGCGTTTGACTTTTGACGGTTTTAAGCGAAACCTCGAGTTTCTTTTCGGTAGTTTTTAAATTTTTAATCTGCTCCGTCGTCTTTTTTGCGTTCGGTTTTAACAGCTGATTGATGACGCTCTGTCCTACTTTTACCCTGCCGGGTCCCGGCTTTAAAAATATTTCGCCGGTGTTGGGGTTTTCGTAAAGGGCCGCTCCCGATGCGTAAGCCTTCCCTGCCCCGCTGAACGCAAAGACTAATGCAAGGACTGCGGCCGTTGCAAATATAAATGTCGGCAACATGTTCAAGCGCATAGTCTTTTGTGTCTCGTTAATTTCGTACATGACTTCCTCCTCTCTTTCAATTTAAGTTGCTTAATTAATATATTTTTCCGTTTCCATACTTATTCTAACAAACAAATGTTACAAGATTATTACAATTATGTTAAATTTTCGTAACAATATTATTGAAGGAGCTATTTTACGATTTAATTTTAAATATAAAAATGCATTAGGGAGAATCTGCATAAAACGAATTTCAATAAAATAAAAAACGCCGCTTTATTTATTCTATTATCGTCCGGGGGTGTGCCGGCTGAACGATAAAAATAAAATAAAGCGGCGAAAAAGAGTAATCGTTCCGACTTTGTCGCATTTTTTATTTTTTAAAATTATTTATTTTATTAATGTGACAAAAATCATATATTAAACATTCCAAATTAGAGATAATAAAATCACAAAGATGGAAATAGATATCGGAAATCTAAAATCTAAGGAGAGATAAAAATGAAAACCGGCGAGGATGTTTTACTGCTAAAGAGCGTAGGCGAAATTGCTTCGGAAAATCCGGAAAAAATCGGGGTATTTAAAAAATACGGCGTGGATTTTTGTTGCGGCGGTTCAAAAACATTACAAGATGTATGCGAAGAATCCGGTATAGACCGCATCCTTATAGTCGATGAATTAAAAAACTATTCAGTTGCGGAAAACGACGATAATTATTCGTTAAGTAAAAAAGCTAAAGACTGGGACGTTAATTTTTTAATAGACTATATAGTTAATATACACCATACATTTTTACGGGTGCATATTCCGGAAGCCGAAGATTATGTCGAAAAAATTGCAAACGTCCACGGAAAGGGACACCCGGAACTTCTTAAAATAAGGGGGCTTTTTAATAAAATGTCGCAGGCTATGTTCCTTCATTTAGACAAAGAGGAAAAAGGGCTCTTGACCGATATAAAAGCCGGAAAAACCGAAAACATAAAGCAAGAAATAGAAGATGCGCTGTATTATCATGAATACGTAGGGCATATTCTGAAAGAGATGCTTTTTTTAAGCTCCGGCTATTCGGTTCCTAAAGACGCCTGCGCTTCTTATAAGCATGCATACGAACTGCTGAAGAATATTTCGGACGATATAATGATTCACGTTCACATGGAAAACAATATTCTTTTTAAAAAAATCTAAGCGCCTTTTTTATTGCACAGCTTCCGGTAACATATTCCCTTTTTTATCGGTTGCAAAATCGGCGATGGAATAAGAGCTTAGGGCTTTCGTCAGCATTTTTTGAATATCTGCCCACATAAAATGCACGTCGCAATTGCCTGCGTTCTGGCAGGAAGATTTATTAACTACGCATCGGTTCAAAACGATTGGTCCGTCAATAATTTCTACGACCTTTTTTATAGTGATATCTTCGGGTCGGGCGTTAAATGTAAAACCTCCTTTAGTTCCTATAAAAGAGTCGATGATACCGCTTTTTGCCAATGTTTGAAATATTTTCGACATAAAAGAAGCAGGCGAATTTGTGTTTTTTGCAATATCTTTTACGTAACACACTGTTCCAGCAGGTTGTTTTGCCATGTAAACCAATCCTCTGATAGCATAATCGCTGGCTCTTGAAATATTCATGTAAACACCTCTAAATAAGATATGAATTATCTTTATTATTATATAATATAAGGTAAAAAAATGCCCTATAAAAAATTAAGGGGGGTTAATTTTATTATAGGGCATTTTGGTAAAGGTTAAAATATATACATAAAAAAAATCAATAACTGCTGTCGTCCATTTTTACCTTTAAGCCAAACTTTTTATATGCGTAAATTGCATATATTAAAACCAGCGGCAAACCGATAATAGTCGCTATTAGCATAACTAAAAGCGTTAGATGGTTTGAAGCCGAATTATATATATTTAAACTGTATTTTGTATTAATTGAAGATGGAACTATATTCGGAAATATGCCGACGGCTAAACTTGCAACAGCGCCGATAATAGCAACGATAGAATATGCAAACGGCTTTATATCGCTTGAAGACCCTGCCGTCAGTATAACTCCTATAGCCCCTATAAGCATTATAACCGGAACGAGGTCGCCTATTACGCCGAAACTGTTGCCGAGAAGCCTTGGAGCAAATATCGGCGAAATTATTAAAAACAGCAAAGTAACGATTATAAAGGCTACGGCAAATCCTTTAGCGAAAGCCCTTGCTCTCTGCTGAACATCTCCTTCGGTTTTCATAATTAAATATGTAGAGCCGTGCATTAAAAACATGGAAAGAGATATAAGACCGCCTACCAATCCAAAAATATTTAAGAGGCTGAAAAGCGACTGATAATCGATATGCTCTTTATTTAGCGGAATTCCCATTAAAATATTTGCTATAGCCACGCCGAGCAGTAAGGCAATGCCGAGACCCGTTACGGTAATATCCGCATCCCAAAAGTTTCTCCATTTAGCGCTTTCAACCTTGCTTCTAAATTCAAAAGAAACCGCCCTGAATATTATCAGCCAGACGACTAACATCATTGCAAGATAGAATCCGCTGAAAATCGACGCATAAACTAACGGAAAAGCCGCAAAAACCGCTCCGCCTCCAAGTATAAGCCATACCTGGTTTCCGTCCCAAACAGGACCTATTGCGTTAATAACGTATCTTTTTTCTTCATCGTTTTTAGCTATGAAATTTAAAAGTCCGCCCACGCCGTAATCGAATCCGTCCATAACCGACCAACCCAAAATTATAACGGCAACAAGAATAAACCATAATATATTTAAGTTCATGATAATGACACCTCCTGATTATTTTAATTTGCTGCCTTTGCAGATTCGCCGGCAAGTTCGTCTTTTCCTTGAGATCTTTCCTTTAATTCTCTTTTAAACAGATAAACCGCAAAAGAAGCCAAGGTTATATAAATTAAAACAAACATTACGACAGATAAACCTAAGTCTAAAACGTTTACGTTCTTAGAAACCGAATCAACGGTTGTCAAAAGACCGTAAACCGTAAACGGCTGTCTTCCTATTTCTGTCGTAAACCAACCTAATTCGATTGCTATTAACGGCAAAAACGTAGAAAACCACAATAATTTTAACATCTTAGGACTGTCGAACAGTTTATCTTTGAGCAAAAGATATAGAGCTATAAGCATAACTAACGCAAAATAAAATCCAAAATACATCATTATATGAAACGACCAAAACACTATCCATACGGGCGGAAACATTGCAAGAGTCAGTTTAGTGTGATCTAATTTTGAATCTTTTTTATTAATATATCTTATAGCCGCATTTAAACCCATAACTTTTGCCGAAGGATTCATATAGGACAACATACTTAACATACCAGGTATGCCGATTTGCGGACCGTTAGATTCGGTTGCGTTGTTTGGCAAAGCAAAAAGCGTTTCCGGCGCATATTTCTGGGAATGCCAGAGAGCTTCCATCATCGCCAGCTTAGTCGGCTGGTACTTTACTACTTCTCTTGCTCCGATATCGCCTACTATAATCTGTCCGCAGGCTACGATTACGCCGACTATAACGGCAACTTTCAAAGCCTTCCTCATTACCATATCTTTATTATTTTTAATTAAAAACCATGCCGCAACGCCCGCCATAAAAAAAGCGGAATATTCCCACGCACCCATTATGACATGAGTAAATTCCGACGGGAAGTAAGGATTAAATACCATATGCCAGAAATTCGTCATTTTAGGTATTCCGTTTGAACCTATTTTGTAGCCCGCCGGCGTCTGCATCCATGAATTTGCTACCAATATCCATACTCCGGATAAAGTAGAACCGAATGCGACAAGTATCGTGGATATCCAGTGCGCTTTAGCAGAAAGCCTGTTCCAGCCGAGAAGCATAACGCCGACGAAAATTGATTCCATAAAAAATGCAAACAGTCCTTCGATTGCAAGAGGCGAACCGAATATAGCCCCTACAAAAGACGAATACTGCGCCCAGTTCGTTCCAAACTGAAACTCCATAACAATTCCCGATGCAACACCTACTACAAAGTTAATAGCGAATAATTTTGCAAAAAAACGTGTGACTCTTAAATACTCCTGATCTTTGGTAAAAACATAAATTCCTTCGGTTATTACTAAAAGCAAGCCCAAACCGATGGTTAAGGGCGGGTAAAGAAAGTGGAAAAAGGCCGTCATTCCAAACTGGATACGCGCCAGTAATAAAGCTGTACTATCCATAAAGCACCCCTTAAAGTTAGAAAAAAATTACATTAAAATTAAAATTAAATAAGAACAAACGTAAAACAAAATGCAATATATAAATAAAGCAATTAAAATTAAATAAATTATATGTTTTATTAATCAATAAAAATTTAATATTATTTAATTAAATTTTATCTCACAATTTTAGATTTTCAAAATAATCAGGACAAATTTAATCCTATTTATCTTATTTATACCACATGCAAAAAAATTGTCAAGAAAAAAATTAAAATACGTCAAATTTATTTGATTTTTCTTTAATGAGCGTCCGCCCAGTTTTTTGCGATTCCGATATTTACGGACAGAGGAACGCCTGAAAGAAGATTTTTATCGGTCATTAGGGGTGTGATAACTTTTGCGAAATCTTTTGCTATCGATTCTTCGACTTCGAATATCAGTTCGTCGTGAACCTGTAAGAGCATTGTTGCGGAGTTTTTTAGAGTTTCGTCGTTTTGAACGTATTTATAAATATTTACCATGGCGATTTTAATTATATCGGCGGCGGTTCCCTGAATGGGAGCGTTTATCGCCGCTCTTTCGGAAAACGACGACAAATTTTTTATTCCGGAATTTATGTTTTCTATATAGCATTTTCTTCCGAAAGCTGTCCTGACGAATCCGTCAGACCTTGCTTCTTTGACTGTTTTTTCCATATATTCTTTAATAGCGGGATGGTTTTTAAAATATAAATCTATATACTGTCTTGCTTCTTCCGATGAAATACCAAGTTCTTTAGATAAACCGAAAGGGCTCATCCCGTAAATTATTCCGAAATTAATCACTTTCGCTTTTCTTCTCATATCTTTATCGACCGCTTCCGCGGCGACTCCGAAAATTTCTCCGGCGGTTTTTGCGTGAATGTCTTCGCTATTTTTAAAGCTTTCTATTAACGCCGTATCTCCGGAAATTGAGGCCATTACCCTTAAATCTATCTGCGAATAGTCCGCCGAAAGAAGCGTGAAGCCGTCTTTGGCTATAAAAGAGCGCCTTATTTTAATGCCTTCTTCTCCAGAAACGGGAATATTTTGAAGGTTGGGGCTCTGGCTTGCAAGCCTTCCGGTAGAAGTCGTTATTTGAGAAAAAGACGTGTGAACCCTGCCGTCTTTGTCCGTTTCCCTTAAAAGCACGTCGACGAAAGAAGTCTTGAGCTTAACCTTATTTCTGTAAGATATTAAACTGTCTAAAAATAAAAGATAGTCTTTTAATGTTTTATCTTCGGTGCCGTTTCCGAGCAGTATTTCGAATTCCGCTTTTAACGTCTGAAGTACTTCTATATCGGTGCTGTTTTTTTTAACGCGCTTAAATTTCATCTCGTCGAACATAACTGCACTTAACTGCTTCGGCGAATTTATATTAAATTCTCTGCCTGCGATTTTATGTATTATTTCGGTGAGTTTTTTTGAATCCGAATCTAAAGACGCCGATAAAGACATAAGCATATCTTTATCGACTTTAAATCCTGCTTTTTCCATTTCTAAAAGGACCGACGAAAGAGGCATATCTACTTCGTAGAAAAGATGCTTTAAAGCACCGTCCGTTTCTATTTTTGTTTTTAAAATTTTATACAAATAATAGACGGTAAGAGCATAATTGTTTGACTCTTCCGACGGTGGCGGCTTAAGCCCTTCTTGAAATTCCGCTTCTATATCTTCGAAAGTATGCTTGTGTTTTATCGGATTTAAAAGATATGAAGCTATTTTTATATCAAAATAAAGTCCGTTAAATTCTATTCCGTTATTTTCTAAAAAAAGTTTTGCATCGTTAAGACCGCAGCCTATTTTCAAAATTGCACCGTCTTTTAATAAATCTGTTAAACGTTTATTGTTTAAAATATCTTTGAGTCCGTATGATGCCTGTCCGATTTCTTTAGTATAAATATATACCTGATTTAATTCGTCGTCGAATAATTCATTCTTTTTTTCGGCAAAATCTACGTAAATGGAAAGAAATTCATCGTCTTCGGAGAAATTTCGGGAAGCGTAAATATCGGCTTCGGCTTTTATTTTAACGCTATCATTATTGCTTTTATCAACATCATCGGCATAATTATCGGCCCGACTTGTCTTATTATCTTCAACCCCTAAATCTTTTATCAGCGAATTAAATTCAAGCTCTTTAAAAACTTTATAAAGTCCTTTTTTGTTTTTTTCTTTTAAAGCAAAATCTTCAAGGGCGTTGAATGCTTTATTATTTTCTGCTGATTTTTCGGAACCCGGAATAAAATACGCTTCATTTAAGCTGATATCTTCGTAGAAAGATGCTAATTCCAAACTTTTATAAGCGTCTTCTTTGTATGTTACTAAAAGATCTTTGAGTTTCGGCTTGTATATATTATCTATGTTTTTGTAAATGCCGTCCAGATTATGAAAATCTTTAATTAAAGCAAATGCCGTTTTATCGCCAATCCCTTTAATTCCTGGTATATTGTCTGATGCATCGCCCATAAGCGCTAAAACATACCTGTATTCTTCAGGCTTTATTCCGTTTTCTTCCTCAAAAATCTTTTTTGTTATAATTTTATTTTTAAGGGCATCATACATGAAAACTTTATCGGAGAGCAGCTGCTTAAGGTCTTTATCGCTGCTGACTATGCAGATAGACGCACCTATGCCCTCAAAGTTTTTTATCGTTCGGGCTATTAAATCGTCCGCTTCGTAACCGTTAAGTTTAAACGTTTCAAATCCCAGCAGATAAGAAATATCGGTTAAATAATCGACCTGCGAAACTAAATCTTCTGGCATTCCTTTTCTATTGGCCTTATATTCCTCGTACGACTGCTTCCTTAAGCTCTCTTTGGAATCGAACAGGCATGCGCCGTATTTTATATCCGCCTCCTTGATTAATTTCATGAGCATTCTGGTATATCCCAAGGCGGCGCCGGTAGGTTTTCCTTTTGAATTCGTAAGCGGAGGAAGGGCATAAAACGCCCTGTAAAAATAAGAACTGGAATCTATCAAAAAAAGATCTGCTTTAATGGAGTCTTTTTCCATTTTTTTATTTATTTCTCGGAACGTCTATTACGTGGGTAAAGGCAAACCTGTCGCCGAGCCTGTCGCCTTCCGGACTTTTTATAATAAAATAGATTTCCGCAGCATATATAACAGCGCCTATCACGACTAAAAGAAAATAGCCTAACAAAGGGATGAAAGAAAAAAGCAACGGGACGGCAATAAAAGAATTTCTTATAATGGATTCTTTAAATTCGGGCTGCTTATTATCTATTCCGGTCGTAACTTTTAATCCTATCAGCCTTTTGCCCAAACTCGCCCCGTCGAAAAAACCATCGGCAATCAGAAGATAAAGGACTCCGGCAATATAGCCGTAAGGGTAAAACATCTCGCTTAAAAAGCCGAATATCAGCAAATCTATAGCCTTTGCAATAAATCTGTGAAGGACGTTTGCTTTTTTATCCATAAATCAATTTATTATAGTAATTATTTATCGCCCGTTAAAGGGCTCTTCCTTTTATCGGCTCGTAAATACAGTAAGGTTCTTCTTCCATATAATCGCCCTTTTCGTAATACGCTCTTGCTCTGCAGCCTTCGCAAACTTTTTTATATTCGCAGATACCGCATTTGCCCTTTAAAAGTCCAGTATCCCTTAAATTTAAAAACACCTCGGAAACGCCCCATATATCTTCGGCAGACTGCTTTGTAACGTCTCCCGCCTGAACGGGAAGATATCCGCAAGGCTGAACGATTCCCTTTCTCGATATAAACATCACTCCGCTTCCCGCAAGGCAACCTTTGGTAACTGCATTCATTCCGTGCGTTTCCTGAGTTATAGTTATGCCTGCGTCTTTTGCCTTTTTATGCATAATTCTGAAAAAATGAGGCGCGCAGGTTGCTTTTAATTCTATTTTACCCCTTAATTCCATAGTCTTGTCGTAAAACCAAGAAAGTATTTCTTCGTATTTCTGCTTATCGAGCATTTGGGAATCGGCTATCTGCACTCCGCATCCGACCGGCACGAGCATAAATATATGCAGGGCTTTTAAATTGTTTTTAACGGCTAATTCGAGTATATCCGGCACTTCGTCTTCGTTATGCCTTGCTATAGTCGTGTTTACCTGAACTTCTATGCCTTCTTTCTGCAAATTTTTAATGCCGTTAAAAGCGCTGTCGAAAGAACCCGGTATCATCCTGAAAGAATCGTGGGTTTTTGCGTTTGAGCCGTCAAGGCTTATCGAAACTCTTTTAATGCCGCTTTCTTTAATCCGCTTTGCAACTTTTTCGTCAACTAAAGTTCCGTTGGTAGCAAGCGCCACCCTTAAGCCTTTTTTCGCCGCATATTCGGCTATATCGAAAATATCTTCCCTGTAAAGCGGTTCGCCTCCGGTTAAAATAAGTATCGGACTGCTGAATTTGCATAAATCGTCTATTACGCTGAAACACTTTTCGGTAGAAAGTTCGTCTTCCTGTCTTTCCATCTGCGCTTCAGCCCTGCAGTGAACGCATTTTAGGTTGCATCTTGCGGTAAGCTCCCAAAAAACCAATCTTAGTTCATTTTTTTTGGGCATTGCTCCGCCGTGCATCATGCCTGCCGGATGCCCGTGCGGATGAGACATATGGTTATTTTGCATCGCGTATCTCCTCTTCGGTCAAATAGCAAGCAGGATCCGGCGCCCATAAGTCGTCTTCTTTCGCCTCGGACCTAACCCTGAAATTTCCGTTGCAGATATCGAGCCATTTGCAAGTTTGACATTTTCCTTTTACGTATTCTTTTTTGTTTTTAAGCTGTTTCATCAGGGGGTTAGAGATATCCGTCCATATTTCGCTGAAATTTCTTTCCTTCACGTTTCCGAAAGAATAGTGTCTCCAGAACTGGTCGGCATAAACTTCTCCGTCCCAGCTGACGCAGCCTATTCCTACTCCGGAACTGTTTCCGCCGTTCATTTTAAGGAGGCTCATAACGTTAGCGGCTTCTTCGGTTTTGCCTTCTTTTAAAAGTTTTAAATAAATATAAGGACCGTCGGCATGGTTGTCCACCGTGAGGACTTCTTTCTGATTGTCTCTTGAATAAATCTCTTTGGTCAGTTCAAGTATCGTATCTACGGTCTGCCTTGTCTCTCCATGCGTTAAGTCCTCTTCCATGAGCTTTGTTCCTCTTCCCGCATAAACAAGATGATAAAAACAGATTCTTGGAATATTTTCTTCTTCCATGAGTTTGAAAATTCCGGGTATTTCCTCTGCGTTTCTTTTGTTTATCGTAAATCTGAGTCCCACCTTAATTCCTGCTTCTTTAGCATAATTTATACCTTCTATCGCTTCCCTGAAAGCACCTTTTTTGCCCCTAAACTTGTCGTGAACAGGTTCCAAACCGTCCAAGCTTACGCCAACGTAAGATAATCCGACTTTTTTTAATTCTTTTGCAAGTTCTCTAGTAATAAGCGTTCCGTTGGTCGAAATAACCGCTCTCATGCCTTTTGATTTTGCGTAAAAACACAGGTCGAGAAAATGCGGATGCATTAAAGGTTCGCCTCCCGAAAAAAGCATAACCGGAGAACCGAAAGCGGATATATCGTCTATAAAAGCTTTTCCCTGCTCTAGCGTAAGCTCGTTGTTGTATTGCAGGTTTTTAGACTGCGAATAGCAGTGTACGCAGTTTAAATTGCAAGTTCTCGTCATGTTCCATACTATTACGGGTTTTTTATCTTCCGAAAACTGCAAAAGATGCGACGGCAGTTTGCTAGACATGCGCCCGTATCTGAGTGCGTCCGAGGCGTGAACCCCTCCGCAGTAAAGTTTTGAAATTCCTATCATTTATAAATTCTCCTTTAGTTTTTATTTTGAAATTATTTACTTGAGATTGATTCGCTTCGCTCGCAATGACAATATAGAGTCATTGTGTGCAATTTTTTGACTGCTTTTTCAAATATTTAATTCCGCTTTATTTTATAATAATCGACTATTCCGTCTATAAGCGAATCTATATTAACATCTTTAGATATTATATCAGATTTTATGCCAAATCCCAACGCATATTCGGCCGTTTTGCTTCCTATGCTTGCAAATTTAACGCCGGAAGAAACTACTTTTTTCAAAAGATTTTCGTCGATATTTTTTAAAGCGTTTGCAAAATTTTCTACGGTGGAATAGCTTGTAAAAGTAACCAGAATATTTTTAAAATCTAAATTATCAGGTAGGCCTATATTTTTGCCTGTTTTTTTTAGGGAAACGAAAACTTCTTTTATAGCTTCTTTAGACTCTTCCGGCACTACGGTTTCATACACGGGCAGATTTTCGACATGGGCTCCCTTAGAAGCAAGAAATTCCGGAAGATCTTTATTAATTTTTAAAGCCTGCGGAAAAAGAATCTTTTTAGCTTTAATATCTACGTCTTTTAAAGCATCTATTATTCCGTCCTGAGAAGGCTCTATAGGAACGATATCTGGAATTATGCCGTATTTTAAAAGCTCTGATGATGAAACTTTGCCTACCGAAATAATTTTTTTATCCGATAACGCTCTTGCATCCATTCCTTTTTGGAAAAAACGGCCGAAAAATCCGGAAACGGCGTTTGCGCTGGTAAAAATCAAATAATCGTAGCTTTTAATATTGCTTACTGCTTTGCCTATTTCTGTTTCGTCTATATTTTTGCCTTCTTTTATTATTTTTATAAGCGGGAGATTTATAACGAATGCGCCGAGTTTTCTAAGTTTACCCGAAAGCGTTCCCGACTGTCCCTCGCCTCGAGTAACCATAACGCTTAAATCGCTTAGCTGTCTCTTCTCGAACCAGTTCAGAGTATTTCTTAATTTTACTACGTTGCCCACTATTAATATCATCGGACTTTTCAATTCTTTTTTTTCTACCTCTTCGGCTATAGTGCTTAAAGTGCCTATTGCGGCTTTCTGGTTTAAGGTAGTTCCTTCCTGAATAACCGCGCATGGCGTATCTTTATCTTTTCCTGCTTTTATTAAATTTTTAGTATTGGAATCTAAATTTTTATAACCCATTAATATGACGATAGTATCGGCTCCCGCCAATCCTTTCCAGTTTATCGTGCTTTTTTTCTTATGCTCCCCCTCGTGTCCCGTAACGATGGCTACCGTAGAAGCGTAATCTCTGTGGGTCAGCGGTATTCCCGCATAAGCCGGAACGGCAAAGGAAGAAGAAATACCCGGTATTACCTCAAACTCTATATTGTCCTTATACAGCCTTTCTGCTTCTTCCCCGCCTCTTCCGAAAAGATAGGGGTCGCCGCCTTTAAGCCTTAAAACTACGCTGTTGTTTTTAGCTTTTTCCGCAAGAAGTTCGTTAATGGAATATTGAGGAAGAGTGTGGTTTGAAGATCTTTTACCGGCATAAATTATTTCACATCCTTCTTTTGCGTAAGATAAAATTTCCTCGGAAATAAGGCTGTCATATACTATTACGTCGGCTTCGCCGAGAATCCTTTTGGTTTTAAGCGTAAGCAGTTCGGGATCTCCGGGTCCGGCTCCTGCAAGATATACTTTACCGGTTTTTTTAACTTCTTTGGCCTTCATATGTCGTTATGTTCCCTTTTATAATTTAGTTATTTTAATTATTATTAATATTTTTGTTTTGTTTATTTCACAAATTATTTTTTCCGAGTATTCCAATAGCGCCTTTTTCGATAAGCCTTAAGGCTAAAGTATTTCCAATATTTTCATAATCTTCTTTCTTGCCTTTAAATTCGTCTTCCAAATATTCCCCTTCGGTATTTGAAACAAAACCTTTTATGTAAATTTCACCGTTTTTAATATAAGCATATGCGCCTACCGGTGAAGCGCACCCGCAGT
>DAHVOJ010000032.1 GCA_027318865.1 bacterium
CGTTTTTTTTTTTTTTTTTTTCCCCCCCCCCCCCCCGAAAAAATGACCCAGGCGGAGAATCTTTCGACGATAAAATTTGGCACGATAAAATTTAAAATCGACATTTATTTTAGCAGGATACCCCTTTCAATATATTTACTAACTCTAATTTAATAGGAATTTGCAGTGAATTTTCATGAATTAATCAAATCGAAAACATTTTTATTCGGCATTATTATTTTAACCGCATATATTGCCGTTTTCGCAATTATTTATAATTTTGTCGTTTTAAAAATGGAAAACGATATAAATGCGGATAATAATATTCAGATGGAGGTTATAAAACTTTCGAACGGCATAAGGCAAACCATAGGTTCTGCGCAGGACGTCGTCTATTTTTCGCGGAAAAACGATAAAAAAAGGTTGGACTCGTCTCTTTCAAAATTAAGCGTTTTAATAGGTCTTACGAATAGAAGATTTAAAGAGTTCAATAAAAATCTTAAAACATCCCCCTTTTTAAAGAAAACCGTTCTTTCTTTTGAGAATAAAGCCTATTATAAATGGAAAAATTTGACGGTCCCCATTCTTATTACCCTTATTATCCATCATAAAATTATGGCAAAAAGGGCGTTTATGGAACCTTTATTTATTAGTATGTATAAAGCCGGTCCGAATTATGCTCCCTTAATGGAATCAGGTTTTAAACACCGGATTAAAGATATGCAATATTTTCATTTAATTTTAAACCTGATTTCTATTCTCTCTTTTTTCTTGTTTTTTGTAGTTTTAACGTTGTTTGTATTCGATATTTCGAGCAAGGAACTGAAGATAAATCAGAGCGAGAAAAAATACAGGACGCTTTTTAATTCGATAGGGGATGCGGTTTTTTTAATGGAATATTCCAAGGATGGTTTTCCGGCGCGGTTTATCGATGCAAACGAAGCAGGGCTTAAAAGGCTTGGCTATAGTAAAGACGAGTTTCTTAAGCTTCCCCCCTTAAATATAATACCGCAAGCCGATTACGACAAAATGAAAAATTATTTCACAGAACTGGCTTTAAATGGGCATTTGACTTACGAAGCTAACCATGTCGCGAAGAGCGGAAAAATTATACAGGTGGAAGCGTCGGATAATGTTTTCGATATCGGAAAGACTAAAATGGGCGTTTGCATAGCAAGGGATATTTCCGGCAGGAAGGCGTTAGAAAAAAAGCTTTTGGATTCATATCTCGAATATAATAACCTTGTGAAATTTTTGCCTATCGGGGTATATCAGGCAACGACGGATAAAGAAGGACGTTTTATTAATGTAAACGATTATATGGTAAAAATTTTTGAAGCAAGCGACAAAGAAGAATTAATGAACACCAAAATTGCGGATTTATATACTCCCGAAGAAGCGACGCGGGTCGATATCGTAAAAAATATAATAAAAGAAGGAATATATGAATTTGAAGGGAAAAGAAGAACTTTGAAGGGCAGGATTATCGACGCGTATATTGCCTGCCGCTTAAAAAAAGACGGCGGAGGAAAGGATATAATAGATTGCGTGCTTTTAGACATTACTAAAGAAAAGGATTTGGAAAACAGGCTAAAAGAGAGCGAAGAACTTTTTATATCCATAGTTAACGGTATGAACGAAGGGGTATATATCAACGATACCAAGATTATATATGCTAACCCCGCCGCCGTAGAGTTTTTCGGCTACCCCGAAAAAGAACTTTATGATATGTATGTCTGGGATTTATTTAACGAAGAAGATAAGCCTGTTGTAAAAGCCGGCATGGAAAGAAGGCTTAAAGGGGAACAATTTTATTTTGAACACACTTTTCATACTTTTACTAAAAAGGGCGAAGAAAAATATATATTATTTCATATCCAGACCGTCGTTTATCGAGGGCGGTTCGTCGCCCTCGCGATATTTTTCGATGCCACCGATAAAGTATTGTTGGAAAGGCAGTTAGAAAAAGAAAAATTATACTTTCAAGAATTATCCGAAACCGACCATCTTACCGGAATTTTTAACAGAAGAAAATTTGAAAGCGTTTTGGCGGAATATCTTAAATTGGCATATAGATATAATAGACCGCTATCCTTAGTTATGTTCGATGCAGACTATTTTAAAGAAATAAACGACAATTACGGACATCAGATAGGAGACGGCGTTCTGGTCGAACTTGTCAAGCTCGTAAAAACCAACTTGAGGGAAACCGACCTTTTTGCAAGAATCGGCGGGGAAGAGTTTATGATTTTAATGCCCGAAACTAATTTAGCCTACGCAAAAGCAAAGGCTGAAAGTTTAAGAAAATTAATCGAAGAAAATACATTTAAGTTTATTTACAGACTAACGTGCAGTTTCGGGGTTATAGAATACGGAGAAAAAGATAATCAGGACAAAGCCAAAGGCAAGGACATCATCGGCAGTCTTGTAGGGAGGGTCGATAGTGCCTTATACAGGGCAAAGGAAAACGGAAGAAACAGGGTAGAGGAGGATGTTTAATTTATAAATGAAAAATGTTCGCCGATTATACCGCCAATTTTGTTGTCAATATACCAACTCAATGATTTAATTTAATATTTTTATCATGTCAATAAACAGCAATATAATATATTATTGCAAGGAAATATATATACTTTAATCCTATATTTATGCATAAAAGAAACATCTAAATATTTTCTAACGCAGGATTAGGGATATAAAATGCGAAAGAAAAGGCAATGCCGCATTTAAAATATTAATTGGCATAATAATTGCATTATTTAATATAAATATTTATTTATAAAAATATTTAAAAGGAGTGGCAATCATGGCATTCAAGAAAGTTTCTTACAATATTGCGGTAAAGTTCGCCGCCGTATATTTATTTACGGTAATTATATTTGCCGTGCCGTTTTTTATCTTTCCGCGTTATTTTTCTATAGAAGCGGCGTTCGTTTTAATCATAGCCGGCATAATGATCTCCGCCGTTTTTATATATTATTTTTTGATTAAACCTTTTGAAAGGCTTCAAATTATAGTGGAAAATATCGAGAAAGGGAATTTCATAAACGAACATGGAAAAATAGGCGCTTTTGGAAAAAACGGCATTAACGAAATTATCGGCAAATTATATAAAATATCCGGCGAAATAAATATATTCGTCGGTTCGTTAAATTCATGCGCGAAACTTATGGGAAGCAGAAATTTAAACTTAGAAGACATAAATAAAGCCGGCTGTCTGAATGACGGCGATAAGGGCACGCCAACCGCCGGTCGTTATTCGGAATCTAATTCCGCATTAACGGAAGCTATAGGAACGGTGGCGCAGGATATAACGGAAACCAAGAATGAACTCATAAAGGTATCGGTCGAGTTCGGGACCCTGCTGAGCCAGATAAGCGAACTTAACAATGCAGGCTCCGAGCAGTCCGAAGAATTGTCGCGGACGGTTTCGACCATAGAAGAAAACACGAGAACAATAAGCAGTATAGCCGAATTAAGCGCAAAATCAAGGGAGAAAGTGGACGGCATAGTAGGACTTATGGATACCAATGCAGGGCATGTTTCGGATTTATACGATTCCATTCAAAGAATTAACGAAAGCACAAAAAAAATTACCAATATTATTACCGTGATAAGGGAAATAGCCGACCAGACGAACCTTCTTTCGCTTAACGCGGCCATAGAGGCGGCGCGCGCGGGAGAACAGGGAAGAGGTTTTGCCGTGGTGGCGGACGAGGTAAGGAAATTAGCGGAAAAAGTAACCAAAGCGACCCGCGACGTAGAGACTTTAATTAAGGAAACCGAGAACACCGTTTCATACGGCGTCGAAACCGTCAACAGGCTTGTCGATTCCAACAGTTTCGTAAACAGGGAAGCCGGTTCGATAAAAGACTATACGGACAATCTCGCTTCGGCGATAGAAGAACAGAACGCTTCTATGCAGGAACTCGGCATGTCCGCGAAAAAAATATCGACGGAATCAAAACATATATCGGACTCGACGTCGAGCATAACCGAAGCTGTAATACAAATGGTTGACGATATGGATAAGGCATCGGGAATAGTAAATATGTATAAATTATAAATTACGAAATAAAAACAATAAATGGAACAAATTGTCATATTCTTGCCAAATTGTCAAATACTAAATTTCAAAATGTTAAATTTCAAAATCTTTAATTAAAAAAACGGAGGGCAGGTATATATTATGACGGGCAAACCTAAAATCGGCATGTACTGGGCGGCTTCATGCGGCGGGTGCGAAATCGCGCTTGTAAACATTAACGAAAAGATAATAGATTTGGATGCCAACTTCGATTTTATGTTCTGCCCCTGCCTTTTAGACACGAAGAAGCGGGACATAAAAGAACTGCCGGACGAAAGCATTTTTATAACTTTTTTTAACGGAGGGATTAGAACCGAAGAAAACGAAGAGATGGCGCACCTTTTAAGAAAAAAATCCAAAATATTGATTGCATTCGGTTCCTGCGCTTACGAAGGTTGCATTCCCGGCCTTGCAAACCTGTCTTCCAGAGACGAACTTTTTAAAACGGTTTATCTCGATAACCCTTCGATAGACAATCCTCTCGGGATTTTACCGGTTCCTGAGTCGGACGTTCCGGAAGGAAGTCTCGAAATTCCCCGTTTTTACGATACCCTCAGAACGCTTTCGCAGGTCGTCGATGTAGATTATTTTATACCCGGATGTCCGCCCGAGCCAAAACAGATTTGGAACGTTATCGAACTCGTTATTTCCGGCGCTGCCCTGCCCCCCAAAAAATCCATAATAGGAGCCGGGGCGTCTTCCGTATGCGAAGAATGCGACAGAAAAAAATCGGAAAAAAAGATAGAAAGATTTTACAGAAATTACGAAATAATTCCGGAAAAAGAAAAATGCCTCTTAGAGCAGGGGCTTATCTGTATGGGTATCGCGACGAGGGACGGCTGCGGCGCTCTCTGCCCTAAAGTCAATATGCCGTGCACCGGATGCTACGGCCCTCCGGAAGGCGTTCTCGACCAGGGCGCAAAAATGGTAGCCGCGCTCGGTTCTATAATCGATATTGACGGCATAAAAGGTTTGGAGGATGCAAATATAATAGAAAAGATAGACAGGACGATAGAATCGATACCAGACCCTTCGGGATTGTTTTATAAATACAGCCTTGCGGATTCAATTTTAAAAAGGAGAACTCTGCCATGAGAAAAATATCCATAGACCCGATAACAAGATTAGAAGGACACGGTAAAATCGACATATTTTTAAACGATGAAGGGAACGTCGAAAACACTTATTTTATCGTTCCGGAATTAAGGGGATTCGAGCAGTTCTGCACCGGAAGGCTCGCCGAAGATATGCCGGTTCTGACTAATAGAATATGCGGGGTCTGCCCGGAAGCCCATCATATGGCGTCGGTAAAAGCGTTAGATATGCTTTTCGGCGTGGAGCCGCCGCCAGCCGCCAAAAAAATAAGGGAATTATTGTATATGGCATTTTACGTTACCGACCATACGACCCATTTTTATGCGCTCGGCGGTCCCGATTTTATCGTCGGACCCGATGCGCCGCCGTCGGAAAGAAACGTTCTCGGCGTCATAAGGAAAGTAGGACTCGACATAGGAAAAGAGGTTATAGGAACAAGGGCGAGAAACCACCGTATAATAGAAATGCTCGGCGGAAGGGGCGTTCATCTTGCCGGAGGATTGCCGGGAGGCTGGAGCAAATCTATTTCTAAAGAAGAATTAGACGAAATCAAAACCGCCGCAAAAAAGAACATAGATTTTGCCCTTTTCAGCCTTAAAATATTCGACGACGTAGTATTAAAAAATCCGGTTTATAATGAGCTTATACTGTCCGACGTTTATATTCATAAGACGTATTATATGGGAACGGTAGATGAACATAACCGCGTTAATTTTTACGACGGAAAAATCCGGGTTGTAGATCCAGAGGGAAACGAATTCGTAAAATACGCTCCTGCCGACTATACCCAGCATATAGCCGAACGGGTAGAGCCGTGGACTTATTTAAAATATCCTTATTTAAAAAACATCGGCTGGAAGGGTTTCGTAGACGGACCGGAAAGCGGCGTTTATTCCTGCACCCCGTTATCCCGCCTTAACGTTTCGGATAAAATGGCTACGCCGCTTGCGCAGGAATATTTTGAAAAATTCTACGATACTTTGAGCAGTAAAAGAGAAGACGGAAGATACAAACCTGTCCATCACAGGCTTGCAACGCACTGGGCAAGATTGGTGGAACTGCTTTATGCTTCCGAACGGATGCTGGAACTCGCAAACGATAGCGAAACAGCTTCCGATAAAGTCAGAAATATACCGAAAGGGGTAAACGGCTCTCCCGAAGCCGTAGGCATAGGTTCGGTAGAGGCGCCGAGAGGCACGCTGACACATCATTACGTTTCCGACGAAAGAGGCATCGTTAAAAAAGTAAACCTGATAGTCGGGACTACCAATAATTACGCCCCTATGACGATGTCTATAAAACGTGCGGCGGAGAAACTTATAAGCAAAGGCGGGGTGGTTCAGGAGGGTCTGCTTAACAGGATAGAAATGGCTTTCAGGCTTTACGACCCGTGTTTATCCTGTTCGACACACTCTTTGCCGGGCAAAATGCCGCTTATAATAAAAATAAGGGCTCAAAACGGAGATACTATTAGGACGATTAAAAGAAATTCATGGGACTAACGGAATGAAAGACAAATATTTAAACTCGAAAGCTGAAGTTAAAGATTGCTTCGCTATCGCTCGCAATGACAATGAAAGCGCAATAACTAATTGTTCCGGGAATATAGGTTTACGTTTAATGAATAAAACTGCGGTTATAGGCATAGGAAATTCGATATTATCGGACGACGGCGTAGGAATAAAGGCCGTTAATGCCCTGAAGTCGATTTATATGGCCAAGAAAGCAGGTATAGGCGGCCTTTATTGCGTCGGCGTCAACTGCCGGGAAACCGAAGATGCCGAAGCCTGTGCTTCCAATCTTACGGATTTTGGAGATACGGGAGTCTGCCGTTCCAACGTTACGGAATTTATAGAAGTGTCTTCAGGCGGGATAAATCTTATGGAATATATGGCAGGATTTCAAAGAGCGGTAGTGATAGACGCCATAGTCACGGGCAGGCATAAAGCTGGAACCGTTTTTAAATTTATTTATCCGGACATTCCTTATACTAAGAATACGGTTTCTACCCACGACATGGACCTGCCTGCGGCGCTTGAATTAGGAAAACGTCTCGGAATTTTTTTGCCTTCCGAAATAATTATATTTGCCGTTGAAGCGAAGGATACCGTAAATTTCGGCGAGGAACTGACGGAAGAGGTCGAAAGCGCGCTCGAAAGCGTAATATCGGAAATAAAGTTAATGCTTGATTTGTAAGTAATATTTAAGACTTAAGTGTATAAATCGGATATTTAATATTAAAAATTAATAATTAATAAATAGAGGCGGATTATGAAGACGGCTGTTTATTTTTGTAATTGCGGTACGAACATATCGGATAAAATCAATCCCGAAAAGGTAGAAGATGCCGTAAAAAAGAAAAACGGAGACGTTATTTTTAAAACCTTCGGTTTTTTGTGTTCTGAAGAAGGGAAGGAGTTTTTGCGCAAAGATATTATAGACAACGCCGTTGATGCCGTAGTAATCCCAGCATGCTCTCCCAGAGACCACGAAAAAACCTTTATGAACGTTCTGTCGGCGGCGGGAGTCAATCCGTATATGATGCAGATGGTTAATATAAGGGAGCAGATAGCATGGGTTACCGAAGACGGAGAAAAAGCCGCCGCAAAAGCCGTGCGCTATATAAATGCGGCTATATCGAGGGTTAACTTACAGGAGCCTTTAGAAAAAAAAGAGATTGATATATCGCCGGACGCCGTAATAGTAGGCGCAGGTCCGGCAGGGCTTAAAGCCGCTTTAAGTTTAGCCGAAGCAGGAAGGAAGGTAACGGTGGTAGAAAAATCGCCCACCATAGGCGGTCTTCCGGTAAGATACGAAGAAATATTTCCTAATATGGAATGCGGCCCCTGCATGTTAGAGCCTATTATGGGAGAAGCCCTTCACGGAGACGCATCCGGCAATATAGAATTTTTAACGCTGTCGGAAATAGAAGACGCAGTAGGCTCTTACGGAAACTTTACCGTTAAAATAAAGCGCAGCCCCCGTTACGTCGATACGGAAAAATGTATCGGATGCGCAGAGTGCATAGCGCCCTGTCCCGTGTCTTTCAAAAATCCGTTTAACTGCGGTATTAACGATAGAAAAGCCATAGATTTTTCATTTGCCGGAGCACTGCCTAACGTTCCTTACGTAAACGCAGGAGTATGCTTGAGATTTAACGGCAGAGGCGGGACAGGCGGCGGTTCGTGCAGATTGTGCATAGATGCCTGTCCGGTCGGAGAAGAAGTTTTTAATTTCGGCGAAAAAGAGGAAATTCTGGAGAGAAACGCGGGCAGTATTATATTGGCGACGGGCTCGGCTTTATACGACTGTTCCAAAGTTCCTTCGTTAGGTTACGGAAAAATACCGGACGTTTACAACGGAATTGAATTCGAGAGAATTCTTGCCTCCAACGGTCCGACGGAAGGAAATATTAGAACTTCCGCCGGGGAAGAACCGCAGTCTTTTGCGATAGTCCACTGCGTCGGCAGTTTAGATAAAAATCATAAAGACTACTGCTCCGGCATATGCTGTGAATATGCCTTTAAATTTAATCATATTATAAGAAACAAAATACCTTCCGCCAAAATATATCACCTGTATAAAGAAATGGTTATACCCGGAAAGGAAAGCGGCAGTCTGTACAGGCATGCGGCCGAAGATAAAAATACCGTTTTTATAAGGGTAAGCGATATAAACGGAATGACTATAACCGAAGAAAACGGAAGAAAAGTATTTTCGGTAAAAGATGCCTGTGGTTCAGTCGGCGGAATCGAAACGGGGGGAATTAGAAGCGGAGTCGGCGGAGCAGGCGAAAGAAACGAAACAGGCGGAGAAATCGAAAGCGGCGAAAAAATATCGGTCGATGCAGTAATCTTATGTCCCGCCGTAGTTCCCGGCGAGGATATGGACCGATTAGCCGGAATACTTGAAACGGCTAAGGATAAAAACGGATTTTTCGAAGAACTTCACGGAAGAACGGATGCCGGAAGAAGCAAAATAAAAGGCGTTTATCTTGCCGGAAGCTGTCATTCGCCTATGGATATAAAAGAGGCGATGAACGAAGGCATGGCGGCGGCAGGATATGTTCTTTCCGGCCTTGTAGCGGGGAAAAAGCTATCTATCGACCCGATATCCGCCGCGGTCGAACAGGAAAGGTGCTCCGGCTGTAAGGTATGCATCGGCGTATGTCCGTATAAGGCGATATCTTTCGACGAAGAGAAAGAAGCGTCTTTCGTAAACGAACTATTGTGCCAGGGATGCGGAACCTGCGCGGCCGCATGCCCGTCGTCGGCAATAAAGGCAAACGGATTCACCGACGGGGAGATATTTGCGGAGATAGGAATTATGCTGTCGTAAACCGTAAAAATAAAAAAAGCAGAGGAGGATATACAATAATGAAAAATTCCGCGTCCATTATGGAAAATATGCCGGATAGCGGCTCAAATATCGAAGAGGCAAAGAAAACGGAAGTTTTCGAACCCAGAATAATAGGTTTTTTATGCAACTGGTGTTCGTATGCCGGGGCGGATAAAGCCGGGGCGGCTCAAAAGCACTATTCTCCTAACGTCAGCGTAATTAAAGTTATGTGCAGCGGAAGAATAGACCCTCAGTTTATTCTGGATGCTTTTCGAAAGGGGGCGGACGGGGTTATGATTCTTGCATGCCATCCGGGCGACTGCCACTACAAAGAAGGCAACTACAGGGCGGTTCAGAGGCACAGGCTGTTATTGCGCTTGCTCAAACAGTTCGGAATAGAAGAAGAAAGATGCCGTTTCGATTACGTATCGGCGGGCGAGGGCGACCGATTTGTTTCCGTAATAAACGAAACCGTAGAAGCGGTTAAAAAATTAGGCCCGTTAAAAAATTATTGAGAAAATTACTTAATTATTGAATTATATATTATAATTATTTATAATTAAATATAATTTTACAGAAAATTTAAATATAGAAAACGGAGGACTAAAAATGCCTACGCAGACAATCGACGCAAGAGGACTTAAATGCCCCCAGCCTATTTTAAAAATCACGGCTACCGCAATAAAAATGAAAGCCGGAGATACGATGGAAATCCTTGCGGACTGTTCCACTTTTGAAAACGACCTGAGAGACTGGTGCCAGAGGTCAAAAAAAATGCTTATGTGGGTCAAGGAAGAAGCAGGAGCAAAAAAGGCCCTGATACAATTTTAACAGTCCGGTTAAGCTAATGAAAGAATTTAACCTGAAAAAATTTTTTTCAAAAAAAGAAAACTCTGCTTTATTGGAAAATATAGCCGATATTTCTTCAGAGCCGCTTTCCGTTTTAGACGGCTCGGGAGTTCCGGTCGCAGGGGATACCCCTGCCGCAAAATCTCCTTCTTTTCCTATAAAAATAGACGGGGAAGAAATCGGCAGAGTTTCGGGAAAGCGCGGAGCGGAAGGCGCGGCGGGAATTCTGTCGCGTTATATACGGTCATGGTCGGTGCAGAGGTCGCTTGCCGAAGAAATACTCCAGAAATACAAAGAATACGATTTGCTGTATAATATTAACGACCTGATGTCGCTGTGTCCTAAGCCCTCGGAAATAGCCGATTTTATTATAGCCGAACTTTTAAAACTCATTAAATTCGAGTATGCTTCGATAATAATTTTTAACGATGCGGATAAAGCGTTAGATATTCTGTCTTCATACGGAAAAAATTACAAAGGCGCCAAATATAAAAAACATATAGAAAAAATCAACGCCAAGATTTTTAAAGGCGCTAAAGGCGAAATTATCAACGAAAATATCGGGAAAGACGCTTATTCTTTTATATCCGTTCCTTTAAAAACAAAAGGTAAAAATATCGGGCTTATAAACGTATGCTCTTTTAAAGATGCCGTATATTATGTCTCTTCGGATTTTAAAATTTTATCTACCATAGCCTCCTATGCCGCAAATTCTATCGAAATTACGAGGCTTTATAATATCGAAAAAGAACGCGCCGATAAACTTCAGGAAAAAAATAAAGAGCTTAACACGGTAAAAGAGATTATAGCCAATGAAAATATAAACCTTAAGCAAAATTTAAGGCAGAAATTTTCTCCTAAAAAAATACTCGGCATTAGCGGGCAGGTTAAAAATTTATTGGATAAAATAGATAAGATAGCCGATATTTCTTCCAACGTTCTTATAACGGGAGAAAGCGGTACCGGCAAAGAGCTTGCGGCCAAAGCTATCCATTATTCCAGCGCAAGGGCGGAAAAGCCTTTTATCGCTGTTAACTGTTCCGCCATACCCGAATCCATCTTCGAAAGCGAACTGTTCGGCATAGAAAAAGGGGTGGCGACCGGCGTCGATAAGCGCAGGGGCAGGGTGCTCGATGCGGCTCAAGGCACGCTTTTTTTGGATGAAATCGGGGATATGCCGCTTTCCGGGCAGGCCAAGATATTGAGGATGATTCAGGACAGAGAGGTAGTTCCGGTAGGGGGCTCCAAGGCGGTGCCGTTCGACGTAAGAATAATAGCCGCTACCAATAAAGACTTAAAAAAGGAAATAGCGGAAGGAAATTTCAGGAAAGATTTATTTTACAGGCTTAACGTAATAAATTTGAATATGCCGCCTCTGCGTGACAGAATAGAAGATATAGCCGTTCTTGCAAACTATTTTTTAAAAAATAAGA
>DAHVOJ010000033.1 GCA_027318865.1 bacterium
CCTTGCCGAAACCCGCTACGAAATCGCCCATCTCTTTCAGCGACTGCAAGGTGCCGGATTTCTCTAATTCGGCTATTTTATCTAAAGAATTTTCAAGCGAATCGGATAAATGCCGGGCTTTTTTAATTAAACCTGCCATATTTTCGTCGGTTAGAGAATCGGTAAGTTCCGCCAGTTTCTCTGTAATGCCCGCCATGCGCTCTATCATCGCGTCGGTAGTCCCCTTGCCGAAACCCGCTACGAAATCGCCCATCTCTTTCAGCGACTGCAAGGTGCCGGATTTCTCTAATTCGGCTATTGTTTCTATGCTCTTTTTCAGGCTTTCCGCTTTATTGCCTGCCGTCTTAATCATAGACAACTGTTCTTCTCCGGAAAAACTGTCCATAATGGAAAGACCGGCGGTAATGTTACCGGCAACCCTTTGAACCATCGTATCGGTCGCTCCGTCTTTCTGCGCCTGAAGCATTGCGCTGAATTCATCGAGAGTATCTAATCTATCGATAATATTCAACAAATGTTCCAAGGCTTGCGGCTTTTCCGTGAGTTTCTTAGTCAGGGCGGCGCCGACATCTGTTACTTCATTTTCAGCCATAATTTGCCTCCTTTTAAACCGTTAAAATTAAAGAATTCCCATCGGGGTAAGCCAATAAACTTTATTATACGTTAATTTAAACCAGTGAATAAGCGCCGACGGAGTAACGGGATTCGGCGGATTGTTATAATCGAACATAATATAAGTAGCTTTGGTCATACCGGTTTCGATAAAGCAGAACACCTTTCCGTCATATCTGAACGGCGTAAGTCCGTCCCTCAATTCGGATGCGATATTTTCCACGATAACGTCGGATTCGAAGTGGGCGGTAGAACCTGCCTTGCTTATCGGAAGATTCGTGGTATCGCCTACGACGTAGATGTTTGTAGAACCTTCCATTTTAAGCGTAAATCTATCGGTGGGAACGAAACCGTTCTGCCCGAGACCGGAATCTTCTATTACCTGTGCGCCTTTATGCGGCGGAATCGTAATCATTAAGTCGTATTTTAAAGTTACGCCTTCAAGACTGGTAACCGTTTTTTTATTCGGGTCCACTTCTTTCATATTAAAGAGCGTTTCCGTATTGATTCCGTGTTTTGGGAACGTTTTAGCGGCAAAATGGGCGACCGACTCAAGTCCGTGAAGCCTGCCTATCGGATATGTATAAGTAAAATCAACTTTGTCCCTTAAGCCTCTCTGTCTGAACCAGTCGTCAAGCATATAGGACACTTCAAGCGGCGCGACGGGACATTTGTGCGGCAATCCGATAGTTAAAACAATTTTCCCGCCTTTAAAATTCATTAATTCATTACGGAGTTTCAGGCACGCATCCACTTCGTAGAACCAATTTCCGCCTTCTTTCAAACCCGGTATCATTTCCGGAACCGGTCTCGAACCCGTCGCAAGAACTAATATGTCGTATTTCATTACTACGCCGTTTTTAAGATGTACTTCATTTTTATCTTTATCGATTTTAATTGCAGGATGAAGGTGTAATTCAACCATCGGGTCAAGCAGTCCTCTTTCGTCTCTGACAAGTTCGTCATAGTGTTTCAAACCAAAGAGCATATATAAAAGACCCGGCTGATAAAAATGCTCCGGCTTGTCCGAAACGACGTCGATCGTAACTTCGCCTTTCTTAATTTCGGAACGCATTTTTTTTGCAAGTAAATTTGCAATAATAGTTCCTCCAACCCCTCCTCCGACAATAACTACTCTTTTTGACATAACTGCCTCCTTAAAATAAAAATTAAATAAACAAAATTAAATTAAATAAACAATCATCATCGTAATAATAATGGGATGAATCGGGCTCTATGTACCGGCTCTATGTACCGGCTCTATGTACCGGCTCTATGTACCGGCTCTATGTACCGGCTCTATGTACCGGCTCTTACATATCTCTAACTTTTTTGGCAAAAATCCGCCAGAATCCGTCGCCCGGAATAACACCCAGAAATTCCTGCTTAACTTTATTGAGCCATTCGGGAACGTCTTTTGCGCTTCCGGCATCTCCGGAAATTAATTCTATTATAGAGCCTACCGGCTGCTGCCGGATTTCTTTTATTAGCTCCATAAGAGGCCCGGGGCAATATGTTCCCCTTGCATCTACCGTAACCGTGGGCTTAATCTGTTTCAGTTCTTCTTCAGTCATAACAAATACCCCCTTTGTTTTTTATATTTTCTATATTTATAATACGTCTAGTATATAATATTTATATCTTAATAGATTAATAGATTATACAAATTTAAAAAAATATATCGCATTTATTAAAATATCAAAAAGTTATAGTTTCCGCTCCTTCCATAATTCCGAGAAAAGCAGCAAGCCCAAGATTATCGTCCACAATATCGATTAAATCTTCTTGTTCAATTTTTAAGAGATCCATTACCATCGAACAGACGTAAATTTTAAGCCCTCCAAGCATTTTAGCCTGATCAAACATTTCATAGAACATAGCGGCTTTTTTTTCTTTTATCTGTTCGTAAATTTTACCGCCGTCGAAATTTTTCTTTTCCACGTTTACTTTTAAAAAGTTATAAACTGCATTCATCGTCACAAAAATGGAAACTTCTACTCCGGAAACCGCCGCTACGGACGCTATCATCGCGGCTACATGTGATTTTTCATACTCTTCCGACGCGATAATAACCGCTAATTTTTCAGACATAAATTGTCCTCCTTGTTTTTTATTTTATTTTTCAATTTTTTAATAAATTCTATAATAAATTCTATATTAATTTTCTTCACTTTTATTATTTAAGATATATGCAAAATATATGCCTAATTTTTTTTAAAATCGTAAGACATTAAATTTATTAATATATATCACTATTATTTTCATATTAAAATATTACAATATGACAAAAAGACATATATCTATGAAAAATTGACATAACATATATAACATAATTAACAAATTAACAAATTAACAAATCTCTGTTGACAAAATAATGATATTAATAGTAATATATATTTGCTTCTTATGATTATTTAATTCAGGCACGTAGCTCAGGGGTTAGAGTACTACCTTGACACGGTAGGGGTCGGCGGTTCGAGACCGCCCGTGCCTACCAGTTAAATAAAGGGTTTTAAAGATTTAAATATTCCTTATATTATCCTGCGGTAAAGAACCTGGTAATTAAGTTTACGTTTGCGCTTTACTTAAAGAGCTTTTTACAACTTAATTAAATAACTGCCGCATTTGCGTTTTTAGCCCCGTTAAACTTAAAAACAGACGTAAAACCATTAAGCATAAAATCAAAAAATATTTCTCAATACAGGACAGAAAATATCTATATATTTATAAATTCTTCCCAGGTAATCTTTGCTTGCTTTAAAATACTATGCAATGTGCCTTTGGCTATTTCTTTATGTAATGGAACGACGCAACCTATATCACCGTCATCGGTGTGTTTTTTTAATATAACGTGGCTTCCACGCTGGCGGACTGTGAAAAATCCAAGTTTTGAAAGTTTATTTATAACATCTTCGCCGGATAAATTTAACGACTTAGGCATTAACTGCAACCTCAAAAGTAGTAGTTAACGGCTTTGATATTTCTTCGGGAAGCGGAAATTCTTCAAGATATAATTCTGTTGCTTCCTTGAGATTTGCAACGGCTTCTTCTATCGAACAGCCCTGACTTACGGTAGAAACTTCAGGGCAATCGGCAACATAAATATTGCCTTCTTTGTGTATAACTGCCGTAAAAACTTTTGTAAACATTTTAAACCTCTCTTAAAATAAGGAATTATTTAATAAATATTATATCACGTCTTTTAAATTTGCGGTAAAATTTCGGTAAAGATTTTTCTAAAAAAAGGCATAAAATATGATAATTTAAGGTAAAATATAAAAATCCGAAAAGTAAGCGTTTGTCTGCCGTTGCTTGTTATTATTGAATTTGTAATTTAATACAATAAAAATTGACACGGTAGGGGTCGGCGGTTCGAGACCGCCCGTGCCTACCAGTATTAATAAGGGTTTGCACGGTTCGCAAATCTGTCGTTATGCTCAACTGTCACACAACTGTCATACTTTTTATCCAAAACCGATATTGCCTGCCTTACATGCGCCTGCGATAAATGAGAGTATCTTAGGGTCATTTTAATATCTTTATGACCCAATAGTTCCTTAACCGTCATTAAATGGGCTCCCGCCATAACAAGTCTGCTTGCAAACGTATGCCTTAGGTCGTGAAAATGAAAATCAAGGATATGAGATTTTCTTAACGCCGATGAGAAGCTCCGCTTAACGTTATCGAAAGGCTTTAAAGTTTTTGGATTATAAAATACATATTTACAATCCAAACGCCGGACAAGACCGGATAAGGCTTGAAGCAGAGTGTCGTTTATAGGAATTTCCCTGCGTTCGCCGTTTTTGGTCTTATCTAAAAGGATTATGCGGTTTTTAAGGTCAACCCTGTCCCAGGTTAAACCAAAAATTTCCGATTTACGCATGCCGGTATTTAAAGCGCATACGACAATCGGCTTTAAATAAGGCTCGCAATTAAATACTAATCGTTCCGCTTCTTCTTCCGACAAATACCTCAGGCGCTTAACCTCGCCCTTTAATAGCTTAACCTTTCTAACCTTTTTAAGCGTTTCTTCGGTTATCATTTCCCAGTCCAAAGCCTTTGTAAACATATGTTTTAAAATGGTTACAATTTTATTGATATAAGCGGACTTGTAATTTTTAGCCATACATTCCGTCTGCAACTTTTCGATTAAATTAGAATTAAACTTGTTTAACGGCATACCTTTAAACCTCTTTTCAAATTCTTTCGGTATAATGTATTTTTTTACATTATACGATGCCTGCCTGCCTTTACACCAGTTTAAATATTCTTCGGCAAGCTCGTTAAAAGTATAAGACTTTTCTTCACTTACTTGTTTTAATTCCTGCAGTTCTGACTGTTTTCCTGCCGATGTTGTTTTTTCGTTTAATAGTTCCGCATGCCTGATACTTAAAATTTCCTGCGCTTTCTTTTTGTTTTCAGTCTTCGTGGATTCAAATATTCGCTTATGACCGACCTATAGAGGGCAGTGGCCGTTTAAGCAGTCTAACTTATCTGCATCTGCTCCCTCGATATAGCAGATATAGCATTGCGCTAATACGGCTGATTTGTATGTTAGCGGTTCCTGTTTTAAAAACTTCAGATATTCCTGCCTGCCCCTGCGGGCGATTAATTTTTCGTCTTCCATATTCATTTTCCTAAAATAATATAAAATACCTTAACTCACCGTTAGAGACTATAAAAATTGATTTAACAAGTTATAAATACTGGATTCCTGCTTTCGCAGGAATGACACCTTTTGGGTTAAAACCTCAATCCCCGCATAGTCATTCCCGCGTAGGCGGGAATCCAGATAAAAAATCTCTAACGGTGAGTTAAGGAAAATATATAAAAATTGGTTATACATTAATAGAAGAGATACGGTAGCGGTGCTCGCATAACCATTATATTTCTCCGTTTCTTCCTTGATTAGCTCTATAGCTTCTTCGGCTTCAGGGTAATCGTTGATTAATTCATCCCATCTGACTTCTTTTAATTTATTGCATATCGACTCTATCTCCGATAAGGATCCTTCTTTAGCGACTTCGCCTTCCTGTGTCGTAAATAGCGTTTCTGCGTATTTCTTGCTATATTTTAGAGATTTAATGAATTTTAGAAATTCTAAGGATTCAGATTTTAATCCCTCTATCAGCAAATTTGTGTCAATTATATTCTTAATTGGAACATCGCTTTTAAAAACTGAAAAGCGGCGGTTTGATTGCTCCACCTTTATTGGTACGGTAGAATTACTGAATATCATCATATTGAATTTGTTTTCCGTAGTAAAACTATCTATACCTTTCCGCTCGATAGTAATAGAAGTATCCGTTATGTATGACTTGATTTTATCTAAAATTTCGTATGAGGACCTCTTTTCGGTTTCATCTATGGCGACAAACAGCTTGTTGTGCAATAAGCCGGTAAAATTAGATTTGATATTATGTGTCAAAAGTTTTACGCAATATTTATCGCCCAATGCCGGTTTAATCACATAGTCATATAGCAATCCCTTTCCTGTCCCCTGAACTCCCGTCAAGACTATGCAATTTCTAGTTTTTTTAACTTCATTAAAAATATAGCTTAGCCGGTTAAGGAAGTATTCTAAACGTTCGGCGTCGTTAAATAGGTTAGACAGAAGGGTATAGTGATACGGAAATCCGGTTTCGATGTAATCGACGTCTATATCGTATCTCTCAGATACATTAAAAGAAATAACTTCGGTCGGTTCGAATATGTTAAATTGATCGCCGTTTACAACGCCGAAAGGTAACGTTGTGTCTAAAATGATCTTGTAATTAGGGCATTTATGTAAGAAATTTCTTGCTTTTTTGCTTGCCTCCTTTAATGGCTCATGATAGAAAAAAAGCAAAAGATTTAAAAAGTAAAAATAAAAGCTTAGGAGAAGGAACATTTATTTCTTCTAAAAAATGCGATTATTTTTCAGACTACCTTAACACTAATAATGTAAATAAAAAAGATATTAAATGGTTTAAGCCCAAATTTGCCGAAGTATTTACCGTCAATATACTATAAATATATTAAAAGCCATTTCGGCGGGCTTATTTGCAGGAAAAGGGTTATTGTTTATCACAGGTCTTTTTATTGCCTGTATTATGGTTATCAATATCTTTAAGCGAAAACCCGAGTTCCGAAAAAATTAAATTCCGTAAATATAGTCCGCCGATAAATAATACGGTATCAATACTCTGTCCGACCATAAACGCCCCCTGTTTAAGTTCGTCTATAATTTCAGGGCAATGTTTAGGCAGTTCATTAACTACCGAAAGGATAAGCTGTTCGGCGTCGTATGCGTTAGTAGGCTTTTTGCCTTTAACGACTTCAAGTAGTTTAATTTTATTGTTTTCTACAATCTGTTTAATACCGCTTTCGTTTAATATTTTATTGCCAAGTTCATTCAACTGTCGCGGAGAACCAGACGGAGCAAATTTATCTTTCCAAATGGTTTCTACTCTATCCTCTACTACGATAAATCTTGCGCTTAATTCATTATGAGAGTCTTTAAGTTTATCAATAGAATCGCCTAATTTCTCAGTATTCTTATTAATGGTATCTAATAATTCCAATTTTCTCCCGATAGCAATAAAAACCCCTACAATTACTATAATAGGAACAATAATCTGTAATGCTGTATTTAAAATATTAGACATTATATCTCCCGAATTATGCTATTTTTTCTTTCTAATATTATTATATAATATTGTTCTAGTAAATCAATCAAAAAATCAAATAAACCTAAACACTCCCGCCGCAACCAAAAACAAAACCGAAACGAAAGCGAAATGAAACTCTTTAACTTTTGACTTATCAAATACTCCGTCTATCTTGGCGCTGAAATTCATAATTATTTTTCCGGCGATTATCGCCAAAACTGAAATTATTATAATATTTCCTATCCCGTTAAACGTCCCTATAGCTACAACGATTAGAATATCGCCGAAAGCGCAAGAAATAATTGCATATTCCGTTTAATCGAACACTAAAATCAGCAATCAATCCCTTTGTGTATATTTTTTATACCTTGCCCACAGTAAGGAGTATTTAATTTACTTTCTTTTTGATAGTCATTTTTTTGCTCTTTTCTTTTTAAAATAGATGAATCCGCCGATACCGCCGATTAAAACAATAACAGCGACTACAACGATATCACTATAATTTACTATTGCTGGTTTTGAGACTAAGACATATCCTTGATATTTTTCATAATTAACATTTCTGTCCGCATCAAAAGACGTGCTTTGATAAACGCGGACAGAAATATCGCGTAGACGGGAAACGAAGTACAGCATGCAAACGCATGTTGTTTGCGCTCATCCAGTGTTCATATAACTTTAAAGCCATTTTAGAGATTTCTATCGGCAAATTTGGGTGAGAACATATAATAATGTTTTATTTTTTAGTATGTGATAAAAATCACATTAGTAAAATTTTTTAAGGTTTAAAATTTAAGATAGGTAAAAATATAAAGCTAACTTGCGAATCTATAACTAATATTAAATTGCAGAGGATAAATGAAAACGATAAACGATATATTTTTAAATTACCTATCTTCGTTTAAAGATACCTTTAATAACGACGGACCGGTTAAATCTTTTTTAGAATCATGGCTCTGTCTTACGTTAGCCGCGCAGATTAACATCGGCAAACATTCCTATAAAAACAAAAACGATATAGATAAATTTGAATTTTTATTCAAGGACTATAAAAATATAATTGCCGCATTGCTTGACGAAAAAGAAAATAAGAGCAGGCTTAAAAATATTCTCGATATTACGGAATCCGGCTGTCCGATACTGATAACGAAGTTTGAAGATATCAAGGATGCACTGAATAAAACCGAAGAGATAAGCAATTTGGCGGATAAAGAATTGGATTATTTCATGGATTGCATCGTAAGCCTGATCCATCTGGGCAAGAACAAACTGTTTAGGTCTTTTAGTATGGATTCAATAGCCGGAGATTACCGCGATTATGATATAATATTCTGCAAAAATGCGTCTATGCTAATGCGAACTATTATAGAGGCCGTCATTCAACCTGCCGGCAATTAACCAGATTTAAATTTTTTTGACGATTTTTTTTTGTTAAATAATTTTGCGATTTACATAAGGATTAATGTCAGGAATTCATATACCTGCTTCTAATCGCGATAATTTCGTCGAGCGCTTTTATGAATACATCGAATATTACTGGGTCGAAATAGTTTCCTCTGCCCATTTCGTTTTTCATAATGCCTAAACTTTCTTCTATGGGATATGCAGACTTATAAACCCTTTTATTGGTCAAAGCATCAATTAATATTCCGAAAACGAGACGGCATTAAAATACAAAAACGGATACAGTAAATTTTTATCAGGTTAAATAACTTAATAATATAAATAATTTATATTATACTATATCTACTTTGATACGGTAGGGGTCGGCGGTTCGAGACCGCCCGTGCCTACCAGTTAAATAAAGGGTTTTAAAAATTCAAATATTACCTATATTATCCTGCGGTAAAGAATCGGTAAAGTTTTTTTCAAAATCCTTATTATCTAGGGCTTTCACGGCGTTTTGTATATGCGATGAAGCTAAATGACTGTATCTTAAAGTCATAGTAATGATTTATACCCTAACAGCTCTTTAACGGTCGTTAAATCAATACCCGCCATTATAAGCTTACTTGCGAACGTGTGCCGTAAATCGTGAAAATGAAAATCAAGGATATGAGATTTTTTTAATGCCGTTCAGAAGCTGGTCTTGATACTGTTAAAAGGTTTTAAGGTCGTGGTATTGTAAAATACATATAATCGGTCTTAATATTTCTTACCATTGCCGATAATACCCTGTATAAAGTATCGTTTATTGGAATTTCCCGTCTTTCGCCGCTCTTAGTTCTATCTAAAAGGATTAACCGATTCTTTAAATCTACCCTGTCCCAAGTAAGTTTAAGAAAATAAAGTTTTCATAACCTATCAAATAACCGCCGCATTTTCGATTTAAGCCTCGTTAAACTTAAAACAGGTATTTATTATTATATACTATTAACCAAAAATCAAACGGCTTAAAATTGATTATAGGGATTTTAAAGGTGTTCGAGGTGTCCGCCCAGCGGACAGTAAAAAAAGAAAAATTGCAAAAAGTTAATAGTTTTTGTAAACTTAAGATATATATTAAATAAATTTAAAGAAGGATTTTATTATGATAATTAAAGCAATTATTCACGAAGCCGAAGAAGGCGGATATTGGGCGGAAGTTCCGGCTCTTCCCGGGTGTGTTTCCGAAGGCGATAATTTAGAAGAATTAAAATCTAACCTTAAAGAAGCTATAACTGGCTGGTTAGAGGTTTATAACGAGGAGCTGGAAAAAAAAGCTTCTTCTTCCTTTAAGGTATTAGAACTTGCCGTATGAAACAGCTAGCCGGCAAGGAATTATGCAAAATGCTTGAGGAAAACGGCTGGATATTAAAAAGGATACAGGGTAGTCATCACTTATATAAAAAAGATGGAAAATTTGAAATTATTTCCGTTCCCGTCCATAGCAATAAACCACTAAAAGCCGGCACTCAAAAAAGCATTTTAAAGCAAGCTGGCATTGAATTATAATATATCTATCGGCTGCGAAACAGTTTCACCACCGGTAAGTAAAAGTGTCCGGCATATTTTGTGACGAAACAGTTTCGCCGCAAAAAGCTATAAAAAAACAACGATAATTTTGTTATTTATATATATTTTCCCTGTGTCCTATTCTTAAAACAACGATATTTTCTTTATCGATGTCAAATATGACCCGATAATCGCCAATCCTGAATCTATATGAGCCAAGATTACTATTTGAAAGCTTTTTGGAATATTTTAACGGTAAAGAATCGGTAAAGATTTTTCTAAAAAAAGGTATAATATATTATAATTTATGTTAAAATATAAAAATCCGAAAGGTAAGCGTCTGTCCGCCGTTGCTTGTTATTATTGAATTTATAATTTAATACAATAAAATAAATGGGATAATCAGCCGGAGCCGAGAACTAAGGGTTGGAAGGTCACTATTTTAAATTCATTGTTGCAAATTAAAAATACTATTCAAAAAAATCCTGGTTTGAAATCTAAAATAAACGAAGCCTTTTACGATTCTTGGCGGCAATCCGTAAGCATTTTATTGAAAGATATAAAAGATGACGATATTGTAGATTCTATTCCGTATAATAATCCTTATTCTTTAAAACAGGCTATCGATAAAGCACATCAAATAGTTTCAGATAAGATTGATAAAAAAGATATACTTT
>DAHVOJ010000034.1 GCA_027318865.1 bacterium
ACATTTGTTTTTTTAACCTTTATTGACCGTGAATAATTTCATTTTTAATACCGTTTCTTGTTTTATTTAATGTTTCTTTTAAAAACCTGTATTAAACTTTTTATTTTTTTCCATGATTTTTTCATAATTATAATTATATTACTAACGGGAGGTCAAATCAAATATTATCCCCCTGCCCAAAATTATTCAAGAGGACGCGAGATTCAAATCGGCAATGCCTGTTACAAAAGCCGTCTTAACGGTATCATCCATATATGCGGTTCCGCAATCTTTTCTATCCTGTCGCCGTTATATATCAAAATTCCTCCGCTCCATGATTTGCCGAGACCTTCCGCAACGGCTTTCATCGGTCTTAAATCGGAAGTAGCTGCGGTACTGCGATTTTTAATTTCAATCCCTATTATTCTATCGTTTATTTTTAAAAGCATATCGAGTTCTAACCCTGAACGGGTTCTATAGAAATACATAGAAACCGGTTTTTGCATTGTTTTTATCCATTTGTAAATTTCAGAAACCGCCATAGTTTCAAATATATCGCCGGAAACGACGCCGCCCCAAAATCCGGTCATCTGCCTTAGCAAACCTATGTCTATCCAGTAAATTTTAGGAGTTTTTACTGCGGAACTCGTTATATTCGCGCCGTAAGGCTGAAGCAGTATCGTCTGATACGATATTTTCAAATACTCTAAGTATCTCTTGGACGTATCCACGCTTATACCTACATCTCGTGCCAATTCGGAATAATTAAGAAGTTTTGCGTTTCTTAATGCCGATATCGTTTGGAATTTCTTAAAAGGCTCTAAATCTTCTATTCTGGACAAATCTGAAAGATCCCTTTCTAAGTACGTATAAGTATAATCTCTTAGCCATTTTTGCCTTTCGGATGTATTATTAATAGTTAAAAGGAAAGGCATTCCGCCCCATCTCGACAAATGTTCCTGCGCTTCTTTTAATTTTACGTCTTCTTCTCCTATTAAAACGGAAGGAAGGCTTTCCATCAGTTTCTGAAAATCTTCTTCATCGATTATGCGGTCTAAAAGAGGCTGTTTAATAATTTTGGCGGCTGGTCCGGAATATATCTCCGACATCATTAACGGCCACAGTTCGTAAAGCGATATTCTTCCCGCAAGAGATTCTCTTATCTTCTTCAATAAAAGAATCTGGCTTGAACCGAGAAGCACCTCGAAATCTAATTTTTCTTCGTCGTATGCATATTTAACTTTTTCAAACAGCGAAGGTTCTTTTTGCGCTTCGTCAAGTATGGCTTTACCGACGTCTTTATACCAGTTTGAAGCCGGAATCTGCGAAATACCGTCCCTGATTTCGGGAGAATCCAAATTTATATAACGCAGTGCATTATATTTATTTTTAGCTAAAGTCGTCTTCCCCGTCTGGCGTGCGCCGGTTATTAAAACTATTTTTCTTTTTTTTTCGGACGGCAAAAAATTATATATAGCCCTAAAATACTGTAAACTTTCGCTCATAATCGTAAATTTTACAGTATATTATGCGAAATGTCAATTGTTATCATTAACCCCAAATTTACCGATAGAAAAAGTTAAAATGGCTTTATAGTTATGCAAACACTGGATTCCCGCTTTTGTATGCAGGAATAATGGGGACAGATTTTATTTTTAACTTTTTTAGGCGGCCTAATTATCCCCGCCCTCCCGCCCTAACATCTTAAAATAAATATATATATTAAATGATATTATGTATATTATACAAGATTTATTTATTCTCTTACTCCCCCTTATATTTACCGTGGTCTGGATTTAAAATTAAATCAATTATAATTTTGATTTAATTAACAAAAACTATTTTATATTATTTACTAAATTAATTGTTTAAAAATTACGGTATTTATAATATGCGGCGCATGCGCCTTCAAAAGATACCATGCATGCCCCTACAGGATTTTCCGGATTGCAGGCTTTTCCGAACAGCGGGCAGTCGTCCGGTTTGGACTTGCCTTTTAATATTTCCCCGCATTTGCATGCGGCATTTTCTCTGCCGGCTTGACACGATTCCGTTTTTAAACGTAACTCTTTTAATTCATCACTAAAAAAGTACTCGGCGTCGAAATCTTTAAATTCGTCCCTTAATTTTAAACCGCTTTTAGGAATATTCCCGAACCCTCTCCATTCGAATTCGTCCCTTACCGTAAAATATTTATTTACAAGCGCCTGCGCTTTCATATTTCCGTTTTCTTTGACTGCCCTTTTATATGCAATTTCGACGGCCGACCTGCTTTCGTTAATCTGCCTAGCTATTAAAAGAACTCCGCTTAAAATGTCGTAAGGCTCGAATCCGGCTATTACGGCCGCCTTAGCGTATTTACCCGGAATATCCTTATAAATGCCGCTTCCGGTCATAACGCTGACGTGTCCCGGACAGATAAATCCGTCTATTAAATTATCGCCGGAATCTAAAATGGCGTTTATCGGAGGAGGCACGAGAACATGGTTGACGTGAAACAAAACATTGTTTATGCGCCTCGATATAACTTCTTCGAGAAGAGCCGCCGTCATAGGAGTCGTCGTTTCAAACCCTATCGCGAAAAAAACTATTTTTTTATCTTTATTTGCTTTATCGAGGGCAATTTTTATAATATCGAGAGGGGAATACACCATCCTTACGTCTTTTCCCTTTGCGCGCTCTTTTATCAGAGAACTATCGGTTCCGGGAACACGCATCATATCGCCGTATGCCGCAAGTATAACGTCCGGCGAATCCGCAATTTCTATCGCCTCGTCAATTCTTTTAACGGGCATCACGCAGACCGGACACCCGGGTCCGTGAAGAAAATTTATTTTATCTTTAAGGAGGGTATTTAATCCGTATTTCATAATGGAATGGGTGTGCCCGCCGCATATTTCCATTATATTAACGGTTTTTTTAACTTCGGAATCTATGAGCGATATCAGCCTGCTTATGTCGTCTTTTCTTTTAAAATCGGAATATAATTCCATATTATTTTAAATAGTTTTTCTTTCGATTTCCCTGAACAGGTTAAGGCTTTCCTCCGCTTCTTTTTCGTCTATTTTCTGCATTGCGTAACCGACGTGTATTAGCAGATAATCGCCTATAACGGCGGGTTCTTCCAGAAGCATCGTAGAAACGAGCCTTTTAGAACCCATAGTATCGACTATAACGGTACTTCCGTCTTTTATTTCTATAACTTTAGAAGGAATCGCAAGACACATTTGTTTTTTTAACCTTTATTGACCGTGAATAATTTCATTTTTAATACCGTTTCTTGTTTTATTTAATGTTTCTATGAATTTTTGAACAATATTAATTGCATTTTCGGCTTCAACTCCGGTTATTTCAGAAAAGTCGTCGTAATCGGCTTCATTGCGCAGAGACATTAAATTCTGGTATATCTTTCCCGTTTCTATGGATATTAAATTATTTTTGACGAAATGAAGGGAAAACATAGCCTTAACCCCGTCATGAGTAGAAGGGTCGATACCTTTAAGTATTAAAAGCGACCTTGCCGCATGATAAGCCGCATAATAACTCCTATTAGCCGCCGTTTTATACCTTTTGCCTTCCATGTTAAGAACCGCATCGGATAACATTTCTTGCGCTTTTTGGAATCTTATGTCCGATAATGATACTTTTTCCTCAGACGTCAGTCCCATAAAAAATCTTACCCTCTCTTTTAATATTCAAATAAAAACCTGTATTAAACTTTTTATTTTTTTCCCATGATTTTTCGGGCATAACGGTAACCGAAAAGGGTATATCGTTTTTAAGCTCCTCATCATAAAAAGTATCGTTAATAAAGGATGAAACAGGTATTGTTTTATTCTTAACAACTACGAGGACGTCTAAGTCCGAATCTTTAGAAAAATCACCCCGTGCGCGCGAACCAAAAACCGTAATATTTATTAAATCAGCGCCTAGATTTATCTTTAAAACTTTAACGGCTTCGCCTATGGATGAAATTTCAGATTTGAACATACCTAAAAATATTTTAAATATTAATTAATTTTTTCATAATTATAATTATATTACTAACGGGAAATCAAATCAAATATTATCCCTTAATCCCAAATCCCGATTTAGTTAAAATATTAATAGTTATACTGGCAGAACGACGCTTCCCCACGATTCGTTGATGCTTTCGGCCGCCGCAAGGTAAAATGCCAGAACGGCTGTAATAAGCCCGAAATATCCGCCGACGACGGTTATAATAGCCGCTCCCGTCCAGAAACCGATAGCAAGCAGATAAAAAGTCGCAGTAAGAAATAAAAAAATCAGCATAAGCGCTTTGGCTTTTTTCAAAGACGCAACCCACATAAACATCGTAAACAAGCCCCACAAGAACAGATACCAGCCGACGAACGCCCCGGTTACGCCTTTCGACAGGAATAAAACGAACAGGGCGAAACTCAACCAGAACGCACCGTAACCGCAAAACGCGACCGTGCCGAAACTGTTGCCTCTCGGCATTTCCATAATACCGGCGGCAAACTGTGCCGTACCGCCGAAAGCAAAAGCGCATGCAAGAACCATCGGCATGTTTGCGCCCGAAAACCACCCGACGTTAATCATGCTCAGCAAAAAAGTCGTAAGCGCAAACCCCGAAAGTCCGAGCGGAGCCGGATTGGCTAATTTTGTTTCCATAAAATTTCCTCCCTTAATTAATTAAAAGTTAATTTCAAAAACTGGCTAATATTTTTTCGGAATTATACACTTGACAAAGCAATGCTTGGTATTTGTCATATAATAACCATGAGATTGCTTCGCTGCGCTGGACTTCGTCCCATCTTTGCCTGCATAAAAGCCGTTGGCTTTTATAAACGCAGTCAAAGATATGCTCGCAATGACGATATCCAGTCATTGCGAGGAGTCGAAGACGACGAAGCAATCTCGCTTTGTCAAGCGCATAATTCCTTATTTTTTTATACCTACACACCGTAACCCACCCTTATGCCGCCCCAGTGCCTGCCGTCTATGAAAACAGGGACGCCGACGTCGCTTATTACTTCGCCTGTGTCTCTCGGATAAGTCTGGACTATTAGGTTATCGGTGTTTCTTGCTACCGCAAGGCCGACTGGGTCGTTAAATATCCTCATAGACCTGTTGCCTGCGATATCTTTTGCGTAATCGCCGGTAAGCGGCTTGTCGTATATGGAATTATGCGCCGCGCCATAACCGTTTTCGTCAACCAGCAGAAAATATTTGAAACTTGGGTCCATTCCAAGGTATTTATCTTCTATCGGCTGAATCCGCCTCTTTATAAAATCGGTAAATTTTGTTTTATATTTCTGCGGATTTGTATCCGTTACCGGAATATAATTTCTGTCCCATATATCGGATGAGGAAATCTCCCCGCTTTTAATAGAACTTTCTATTATTCCTGTTATTTCCCTGATTCCTTCTTCCGCAAACTCCGCAATTTTTTCGATATGAGCTCCTACTTTGACTTTTTTCAGTATATTTTCGGATTTTTCCGAAATTTTGCTTATTTCTACGCTTTTGGAACTTAAAACGTTTAATTTTTCTGAAATATCTTTCACGGATTGCGACATATGCAGAACGGTCTGGGAAACTTCTTCCACCGAACTGGACTGCTGTTCCGTAGCCGCCGTAATATTTATTATCATATCGTTAGCCTGCGAGATTTTACCCGCAAGTTCGGAAAAAGAATTGAGCATTTCTTCAACCGACCCGGTATTCGTTTTTATTATTTCGATGATAGAATTGTTTTTTTGAACCAGTATATCGAAGTTGCCAGCGACTATTCCGGTCGTCTTTTCTATCTCTTTAGACTGCTTCTGGGTCTGTTCGGCAAGTTTTTTTACTTCGTCGGCTACTACGGCAAAACCTCTTCCGTGTTCTCCAGCCCTTGCCGCCTCAATCGCGGCGTTAAGAGCCAGAAGATTCGTCTGGCTTGCTATATCGTCTATTATGTTGACTATGGATAAAATATTGTTCATCTCCTTGTGCAGTCCTTCCAGCGATTCTTTATTGGCGTTTATCGCCGATATGGTGCCAGACGAACTCCTGTTGATTTCTTCCGCAGTCTGAATAGTATTATTGCTAATTTTATACAGCCTTTCGATAAAATCTTTAAAATCTTCCATATTTGCGGCAATGCCGCTTACGGATTTGGCGGAATCGTTCATAACGTCTCCTATTGCTTCGAAATTGTTCCTTATTTCTTTCATTTCCTTAGTCGTAATGCCTATCTCATAGTTAAATCTCGCATTAGATACGGAAGATTTGGAGGCGTTCGATACGAGTTCGTGTATGGCGTCCTTCGAAAAACCGATAAGATTTGCCAGGAAGGTTTCGAAAGGTATGAACAGTTTGGGAAGAGCATATGTTTTTGTAAAATCGTATTTATCGGTAGCCGATATATTCTTAAATTCGTTATCGAATTCTTTAACCTGCTTAAACAGGTTAAAATAAAAATAAACCGAATTTACTGCGGCAAAACAGAAAGAAAATATGGCAAACATTAATAAAAAGTGATTTATCGTAAAGCTTTTCAAAAAAAGGTACAGTAAAATAAATCCTAAGAAATAGACGAAAAAAGTCATCCCTGTAAAATACATTAATTTTTTAACCATTTTAACATTCTCCGTTTTTAATAAATAATATTAATTATATATATGCAAATATTTAAATTGATTATAATTTAGACATATCGATATGCGGAAAAGCCTTTACGAAAGCATCCACTATTTTTCCGTCGAACTGCGTGCCGGAGCATCTTATAAGTTCGTCTATTGCGATTTTTGGGTCAAGTCCCTTCCTGTAAGGGCGGTCGGATGTCATCGCGTCGAATGTATCGGCGACTGATATTATCTTTGCGTTTAATTCGATTTCGTCTTCTTTTAATCCGTCGGGATAGCCTCTTCCGTCGTGTCTTTCGTGGTGGTGCTTGACCCCTGGTATAATATGCTCCAAACCTTTTATTTTCTTTAAAATCTCTTCGCCGAATACGGGATGTTTTTTCATTAGTGCAAACTCTTCGTCCGTCAATTTTCCCGGTTTCAAAAGAACGTCGTCCCTGACGCCTATTTTTCCGATATCGTGAAGTATAGCCGAAAGCCTCAATGCCTCTATCGCATCTTTTTTCATTTCCAAAGCTTCCCCTATGGCATAGCTGTATTCCATTACCCTTTTCGTATGGTTGCCGGTATAATTATCCCTCATTTCTATGGTTTCCGCCAGCGTATATACCGTAGAAATAAATATTTCCTTCAGGTCTTTATACAGCTTGACGTTTTCGACGAAAATCCCTACGTTATGGCTTAGCGTCGTAAATAATTTTAAATCGGAGGAAGTAAACTCCGTATGGTCTTCCGTAGCGATATTTAATGCCCCTATAACTTTATCTTTTATTTTAAGCGGAGCGCACATCATAGAACCGGTTTTGCCGCCGCCGGGGGCTGTCCAGCCGTCCAAAGATATATCGTTAATTATCTCAGCGTTGCCCGAAAGCATAACAAACTCGGCTATGCTTTCCCCGTTAAACGGCACGATGGAATTTTTTACGGTCTTTTCGTCGTAATCGTAAGCGGAAATAACGTCTATCCAATTTGTTTCGTCGTTTTTCAGCATTATCGATACCGTATCCGCCTTAATAAAATTCTTAACCAAAGATAAAGTCAACAGCGCAATATCTTTGAGACTGTCGCACCCGAGTATTTTTTCGGTAAAATCGTAAAAAAGATTAATTTCCTTATATCTGCTCGAAACCTCGTCTATCAAGTCTCTTTTATCGTATTCCGCCGCAAGCATATAAGTTAATATAGAAACGATAACCGCCGCTTTTTCGCTTCCTTCAACGTAACCCGCCTGCTCGCCTTTAATATTTACGGGGAAAGAGACTGCTTCGCTTCCCGAACCGGATTCCCCTATATCCGCAAGCATATTGCCGTTAATATCGAATATTAAGACAGCCGTATCTAAGCCGTTTGCGGTATCGTTCAATATTCTGATGGATTCCTTATTGGACAGTATCTTTTTTAATATAATTCTGCTGTTTTTCATAACTTATATTTCCTCTTATTTTTTATTATTTAAAAGCCCCTCGACCTCGTTCAATAACTGCGGGTATTCCACCCCTTTTTTGTATATATTCGAAGACTCTGAAGCATGATTTAAACCGGAAACCGTCTGTTCATTCATTATAAAAGCTCCTGTAAATTATTTAGTCTTATCAAGATATAAGCAATTTACGTGCCATCATGAAAAACAAGATTAATTCCGTTAATTTTTTTCGGAATTATGCACTTGACAAAGCGAGATTGGTGAGCTACGCCGGAGTTAGCACAAACGACGTGCGTTTGTATGCCGGACCCCCTCCCATCTTTGCCTGCATAAAACCATGGTTTTATAAACGCAGTCAAAGATATGTCCGCTAACGCTCGCAATGACAACAGGCTGCCATACGACGCTTGCGCATCAAAAAATAATGCAATAAAGTTGGCAGAACGGGAACTAAGTTGGCAGAACGGGATAAATATTTATAAAATTTCGCGTACTTTTTTTACGATGTCGTCGGGATTAAAAGGCTTGGTCATATACATATCGGCGCCGGATTCCATTCCTTTTAATTTATCTATTTCCTGCCCTTTTGCGGTGAGGAGAACTATATATATATCGGGGATTTTCAGGTTGTTTTTCACTTCCGAGCATACTTCGAAGCCGTTCATTTTAGGCATCATTACGTCGAGAAAAACCATGTCCGGCTTGTTTTCCTTAATAGAATCGAGGGCTTCAGCGCCGTTTTCGGCAGTAAAAATCTCTAACCCCTCGTCTTCGAGGTCTTCGAGCGTCTGCTCCAAAAGAAGCCTTATATGAGGTTCGTCGTCGGCGATAAGAACTTTGGGCATTACTTCTCCGTGAAATAATTTTATTTTTATAATATAAAATATACGATAGCTTATGTCAAGCTAAATTAAACACCCAAACCCCGATTTGGAAATCTATTTTCTGGATGAGCCGTCTAAATACCGACGGCTTTAAACCGTACCCGCTTTCGCGGGAATGACATCTAACAGGTGAAACTTTAAATCACTGCATTGTCATTCCCGCGAAAGCGGGAATCCAGAATTACTTAGCGTTGGAATATATAAATATTTTCTAAATCGGGATTTGGGAAACGCGGGAATCTATTTGGAACCGCCCTTATTTAAAAGCCCCTCGACCTCGTTCAATAACTGCGGGTATTCCACCCCTTTAATCAGATATCTTTCCACTCCTATTTTAAATCCCGTCTCTTTGTCTTCGACTACGGATAAAATTATGATGGGGATATCCGCGGTATCGGGATTGTTTTTTAAAACCCTTGCTACGTCGAATCCGCTTAAACCCGGCATCATAACGTCCAAGATAATAAGGTCGTATTTTCTATGCTTTATTTTATTTAAAGCCTCTAATCCTTCGGCGGCTTCGTCCGTAATATAGCCGGCGTATTCGAGCTCCTGTTTCAAAAGTTTTCTGATGCTTTCGTCGTCGTCAACTATCAATATGTTTTTGGAAGCTCCGCCGCTGTTTAATGCCGGAGGAGCGGAGTTTTTTAGCTGTTCTATAAAATCTTTTATATGCGCCGTACCGGCTTTCTCCTCATAGCGCGGAAGGGTAAAATAAAACGTGCTTCCTTCGCCTTCGTCGCTTTCAGCCCATATTTTCCCTCCGTAATGCTCTACAATCTGTTTGCATATTGGAAGTCCGAGCCCCGTGCCTTTAGGCTTGTCGGTCAAGGTATCGCCGACCTGCTTGAACTTTTCGAATACCTTGGTAAGATTTTCTTTGCTTATGCCGGTGCCTTTATCCGAAACGCTTATGAGTACGGAATCACGGAAAGATTTTGCTCCGACGGTTATATCTCCGTAGGATGTAAACTTTACGGCGTTGGATAAAAGATTTATAATAACCTGGATAAATCTGTCTTTGTCGGCGTATATATCGGGAAGGCCGTCTTCTATGTCCGTTACTATGCCGAGCTTTTTTCCCTGAAAAAGCGAAGAGGTTGCAGATACGGCATGCTCTATAGCGTAGATTGCGGTAAAACGTTCGTCTTTCCATTCTATTTTGCCGGCTTCCATTTTGGCTATGTCTAATACGTCGTTTATGAGTGAAGTAAGCCTTTGGCCTTCGGATATTATTATGCCTAAGTTGCTTTCAATCTGGTCTGCGGTTTTCTTGATTTTTTTATCTTCTAAATTAAGGACGGGATATACGGAGTCTTTAAATTTCTTGCTTATTATGTTCGCAAAGCCGAGTATGGAAGTAAGAGGCGTCCTTAATTCGTGGGATACGGTGGATATGAAATCGGTCTTCATCATATCGACTCCTTTTTCTTTGGTGATATCTCTTACGGTAACGACTACTCCCGCAAATGCATCGGCGGCATAATCGTCTTTCGAAAGGCTGTTTTCGATATCAAGATACATCGAAGTCGCGGTAGCCTTGCATATTCTGCTTCCGCTAAGCTCAATTTCATCGGTGTAAATAGTTTTTTTGTTTATATCTCTGTTTAAAAATACTTTATTTATCAGTTCATTCATTTTCTCGTCGAAAAGAAAGGACAAGTCACGTCCGAGTTCTTTTTCGTTGAAACCGAACATGGATAAAAAAGCAAAATTATACGAGGATATTTTTTTATGCAAGTTTATGACGAAAAGAGCGTCCGATAAACTGGAAATAATAACCGACGACTGGCTTTCCTGTCTTTTTCTTTCGTCTATGTCCTGAAATATCCAGACGGAATCGGCGTTATCTATTTCTCCCGGACTGACCGATTTTCCGGTCAGAAGACACCAGAACTCCGAGCCGTCTTTTCTTTTAGCAATATATTCCACCTTATATTCAAGCCCGGCT
>DAHVOJ010000035.1 GCA_027318865.1 bacterium
TTGCCGATAGAAAATTATTTTTCTGGATTCCCGCCTGCGCGGGAATGACAATTAAGGAATTTAACTTTTCACCCAACTGGTGTCATTCCTGCGTAAGCAGGAATCCAGTGTTCATATAATCTTAAAGCCGTTTTAGAGATTTCTATCGGCAATTTAGGGCAGTTTAATTTGCTTGACTAAATATAATACGTTGTGATAAAAATAATATACTATGACTTTAGAACCAAAAACAAAAACGTTTGCAGAAATTTACGAATCTCAAGGACATTATTCCGAAGCGCTGGATATTTATATAGGTATGCTTAAGGAAAACCCGTTAGACGAAGAATCGCCGGATAATATTAAGAGATTGCAGGCATTAATTAAAACTGCCAACGAAAATAAAAAGAAAACGACCGAAACAATAATATCGGCTCTGGAAAATTTTCTGGAAAAAACCGGCGTCTATAGAAGCGGTATTTCCGGCGTCTCGCTGAAATAACCGGAATAAAATTTATGCTTAATATTCCGGAACTTATTTCGCGCATAAACGGTAAAAAAGCCCTCGGAATTTTAGTAAAAAAGCCGTCGAATATTTATTACATAACTAATTTTTCCGGCGAAGGATATGTTTATTTTTCGGTTTCCGGCGATAAAATTCTTTACGTTGACGCAAGATATTCCGAAAGAGCCGCTAAAGAGTGTTTCCCGTCGGTAGAGATTGTTAAAATAAAAGAAATTTTCAAAGATATCTCTCTCGATATTTTTAAAAGAATTAATTTAAGTTCGGGTAATTTGAGCGTTTCGGCAGGAAATTCGGCAGGCGGGGCGGACGCCGGTAAGCCGCAAAAATCCGAAGGACGTCGAAGACCGGAAGGACGTCGAAGACCGGCAATACTTTTTGAATCGGATTATATTACTTACGGAGAGTATGAATCTTTCGATAAAGAGGCGGCAAAAGAGTCAAAAAGCGGTTTCGCGTTTGTTTCTTCGGGCGATACGTTATCTAAAATCAGGTCTATAAAAGACAAAAATGAGCTTGATTTTATTCTCGGAGCGGTTTCCGTTTCGGAAAAATCTATGCTTGACGCATTGAAAAAAATTGTTTACAATAGAGCAAAATGTGTTTCAGAAAAAAAAACGGCATCGATATATAAAAAAAATCTTTTAGACGCTTATTCCGGCGAATCTTTCGAAACAATAGTCCTTTCCGGCAAAAACTCGAGTATTCCGCATGGTTTGCCTTCGGATAAAAAAATAAGCAAAAAAGACGTTTTATTATGCGATTTTGGAGCAGAGATAAACGGCTATAAGAGCGACGAAACTTTTACCGTTCATCTCGGCAAACCCGACAAGATGTTTTTAGACGTTTACGATACCGTTTATTCCGCCCAGCAGAAAGCTATTTCAAAGATAAAACCCGGTATCAAATTCAGTCGATTAGACGAAATTGCAAGGGATTATATAGAAAAACGCGGTTACGGCAAATATTTTACCCATTCTCTGGGACACGGCGTAGGCTTAGAAATACACGAATACCCGTATGTAAGTAAAAAGAACGACGATACGGTTAAAGAAGGCATGGTGTTTACGGTAGAACCGGGTGTTTATCTGGAAGGCGAATTTGGCGTCAGAATAGAGGATATGTGTTATGTAGAAAAAGAAGGCGCAAGAATTATAACTAATATTAAAAAAGATAAATGCGACATAGACAGATTATTGTAAATCTAAAATTTTGTAAAAATTTAGTATAAAAATTTAGTTGATTTTTATTCCGCATTATTTTAAATTATTAATGCGTAATAAAAACAGATAACAAAATAATAAAGAACGTAACGGAGGTTTGTTAAATGTATTCCACGACGGATTTTAAAAAAGGACTTAAGATAGAAATGGAAAATGAACCATATGAAATTATAGATTTTCAGCACGTTAAACCCGGAAAAGGCGGCGCATTCGTGAGAACTAAATTAAAAAGCTTTATTTCCGGAAAGGTTATCGACAGAACTTTAAGGGCTGGAGAAAAGGTTGAGACGCCTGATATAGAAGAAAAAAATATGCAGTATCTTTATAGCGAAAGTAACGATTTCGTTTTTATGGACAACGAAACATACGACCAGGTGCATATAGACAGGGAAGCGTGCGTCGAAAGCTCAGGATTTTTATTAGAAAATATAAACGTAAAAGTTCTTTATTATAACGGCAAGCCTATAAATATCGAAGCGCCCAATTTTATCGAGATTAAAATTATCAGTACCGAACCGGGGTTAAGAGGCGATACCGTTTCCGGCGCTACTAAACCGGCAACTCTCGAGACAGGCTTGGTTATAAGCGTTCCGCTGTTCTTAAACGAGGGCGATACTATAAAGGTGGATACAAGAACTAAATCGTATATAGAAAGAATCGGCACAAGGCAGTAAAGCAAATACTAAAGCAAAGCGGTAACGCCTTGCGGACGTAAAGGAGAAATCATGAATATAAAAGATATTAAAGATTTGGTGAAATTTATTAAATCTAATAAAATCAAAGAATTTTATTATAAAAAAGGCGACGAGGAGTTTAAAATTACGCTTGAGTCCGCTGAAATTTATAAGGATGGACGTAGAAATATATTAATGGAGAAAAAAGGATATGCCGGGCAAATTTCGGATTCGGAACAATCGGATCTTGTTAAATTTAATGACGACAGGGCTCGGACGGCGGAAGCGGAAACAGCTGCGCTTATCGCCAAAAACGACCGTCTTAAAGAAATTGTTTCTCCTTTTGTCGGGTCATTCTATAGATCGTCTGCTCCCGATAAGCCGCCTTTCGTAGAGGTCGATTCGACCGTCGAAAAAGGCGCTCCGATTTGCGTAGTGGAGGCGATGAAGATTATGAACGAAATAGAGGTGGATATAAAGTGCAGGATAGTGTCGATTCTTATAGAAAACGGTCAGTTGGTCGAATTTGGACAGCCTTTATTTTTAGTAGAACCAATCCCATAAATAATGTCTGTATAATTAATAAATTATAAAAATTATGTTTAGAAAAATTTTAATTGCCAATAGAGGCGAGATAGCCGTCAGGATTATAAGGGCATGTAAAGAGATGGGTATAAAGACGGTTGCCGTATATTCGACCGCCGACAGGGACAGTCTTCACGTAAGATATGCGGATCAGAGCATATGCATAGGGCCGCCGCCCACGTCTAAAAGTTATCTTAGTATATCTTCTATAATATCGGCGGCAGAAATAACCGACAGCGAAGCTATACACCCGGGGTACGGTTTTTTATCGGAAAATTCTAATTTTGCCGAAATTTGCGAAAATTGCGGCATTAAATTTATAGGACCCACTTCGGCAAATATGAATACGCTGGGGAATAAAAGAAATGCGAGAAAACTAGTAAAGAGCCTCGACATCCCCGTCCTTCCCGGCAGTGACGATATAGGGGATAATGAAGATGACATTAAAAAGGCGGCAGAAGAGATAGGTTATCCGTTAATACTTAAGGCCTCTATGGGCGGCGGCGGAAGAGGTATAAAGATGGTTTTAACGCCTGCCCATTTATCTCAGGCTTATCATCAGGCAAGACAAGAAGCCCAGTCTTTTTTTGGAGATAAAGACGTTTATTTAGAAAAATTTTGCGAAAACCCAAGACACGTAGAATTTCAAGTGCTTGCAGATAGATACGGCAATGCCGTTTACCTCGGCGAAAGAGATTGTTCCATTCAAAGAAGGCATCAAAAAATTATCGAAGAAGCTCCGTCAATTGCGGTAAAGTCTGCGGCAAGAAAAAAAATGGGCGAATTGATAATGAAAGTCGTTAAAGAGATAAATTATATAAATGCGGCTACTTTTGAATTTTTGTTGGATAAGAGCGGAGATTTTTACTTTATGGAAGTAAATACCCGCGTGCAGGTAGAACATCCGGTTACGGAGTTTGTTACGGGCACGGACATTATTAAGGAACAGATAAGGATAGCAAACGGCGAAAGGCTTAAAATAAAGCAGGAAGATATTAAAATCAAAGGTCACAGTATAGAGTTAAGAATTAATGCCGAAAATCCGGTAAATTTTCAACCGTCGCCCGGTTTGATAACATTTTATAATAAACCGGGGGGAGTAAATATAAGAGTAGATGATTTTGCTTATTGCGGATATAATGTCCAGCCGTATTACGATTCTTTAATAGCTAAACTCGTGGTTTACGATACAAGCAGACTTGGAGCTATAAGTAAAGTTAAAAACGCTCTTAATGAATTTAATATAGAGGGTATCGAAACTAATATTCCTTTCCTTAAAAGAATATTAAACGACAGCGATTTTGTTTCGGGCAAGGTAGATATAGGTTATGTGCAGAGATTTTTAGAAAGATAAAGACCGATTAAGTTTTATGAAATTTTATGTTGCAAATATTTTAATAATATTATTAAAATATATTTATCGTATCTAAAAAAAAATAAACGATAAGGATAATAAGCATAGTAAAGGGGGATTTATGGATTTTCCAAAAGGTTTAAAATATAATTCTGAACATATCTGGGTCAAAGTAGCAGGCGATAACGCGCTTATAGGCGTGACCGATTATGCGCAGGATCAGTTAGGAGATATTATATACGTCGATTTGCCCGAAGTAGGTTATGAGCTGGAACAGAACGAATCCTTCGGAACCATAGAATCGGCCAAATCGGTTTCGGAACTTTATGCGCCGGTCAGCGGTCATGTCGTCAGCGTTAACGAAGTTTTAAAAGACGAACCCGAACTTGTAAACGAAGAGCCTTACGATTCAGGATGGCTGCTTAAGGTTAAACTGACCAACGAAGATGAGCTAACCGATTTAATGGAACAGGAAGCATACGAAGAACATTTAAAAAACGCTTAATGAGTTTTAATCTTATAATTTCCGGCGGACGTCCGGGCAGTTTCAATATGTCCGCCGATTTGTTTTTATTGGACAGGTATAAAATTACGGACGATTTTTCGAGCCGTCCTACGTTAAGAATTTACTATTTTTCCCCTCCCGCCCTTTCGATGGGATTTTTTCAGAAAGACAAAGATATAGATAAAAGAATTATAGAAAAAGCGAAGCAGAAAGGATACGATATCGTTTCTAGGCCCACGGGCGGCAGAGCGGTATTGCATAAGGCGGAAATAACCTATTCCGTAACCGCATCGTATAAAAACGGAATTTTCGCAGGAAAACTCATAGAAACCTATAAAAAAATCGGCGAATTTTTATATCTCTTTTTTGTAAAATTAGGTTTGAAACCGGATATCGGGGGCGTAAACGGCGTCCCGCCGCAAAATAAAAATAATAAAAATAATAAGGCGGCAAAAAATAACTTTAATTGTTTTCTTAAAGCCCATTCATACGAGATAACGTTCGAAGGGAGAAAAATTTGCGGCAATTCCCAGAGAAGAAACGATGCCGCATTTTTACAGCACGGGTCGATTTATATCGATTATAATCCCGGAGAACATATCGAATTATTTAATGACGGAAGTTCCGCGGACAACAATAGCAATAACAATGGGGAATATTTTAATAATATTACCGGCATCCGGCAGGAAACGGAAAAGGCCGGAGTCGATTATAGCTTAAGCGATTTAAGTTTCGGCCGTCTTTCTGAAATTATGTCCGAATCGTTTGCGGAAGCCTACAACGTTAAGCCTGTTCCAATGCCGGAAAATATTATTAACGCAACATAATGATATATATAATGATATATATTTTACAATTTTTTATTTTTGTGGTATAAATAAATCATACGCGCACATATAAAACATGCGCATATAAATAAGCGGGCATAGCTCAGTCGGTAGAGTACAAGCTTCCCAAGCTTGGTGTCGCCGGTTCGAACCCGGTTGCCCGCTCCACTTAAAACCGCAGTAAATAAGCATTTCTAAACCTTATAAAGAAATTTCATATTGATTATATTTTGCATAAATTATATAATTTTTATAGGATTTTTGTCCCAAATTTGTCCCAAAATGTCCCATAAGAAAAGAGAGCTAAAATGTCGGATAATATAAGGCTTCGAGGCAAATATTACTATTACGATATAATGATTGACGGCAAACGGTATAAAGGAACTACTAAGACCGGCGATAAAAAACTTGCCGAACAGATAATAAGCACGATAAAAACCGACATACTCCGTAAAAAGCACGACTTGCCGTCCGTTATAAATTATCGATTTAAAGACCTATGGGAATTATATATATCTTCACGATTAACGACCGAAGGAACTCGTGAAGTAAGAATTAACGCCGCAAAACATTTCTTGCCGATTTTTAAAGATAAACAAATTGCGGGTATAATGAGAGACCAAATTGAGAATTATCAGCTTAAAAGAAAACTTGAAATTATATCGTTACCCAAAAATCAAAATAAAAGAGAACAGGAAATATCTTTTAGGCTAGTCAATATCGAAATATCCACTCTTCATAATTTTTTTAATTTTTGCATAGAAAAAGGTTATCTCGACAAAAACCCTTGCGCCGGCATTAAGAAACTCAACGAATTATCACGCCTTAAAACGCTATCCGTCGACGACATAAATAAATTAATTGCCGGAGCTACTAACAAACTGACCATGGATTTAATATCCTTTCTCTTATACACTGGTTGCAGGAAAGGCGAGGCTTTAAATCTCAAATGGGACGACGTCGATATTGAGAACGGCGTTATCGCCGTTAAAGCGACTAAGACCAGATACGACAGGCGCATCCCTATTTCCAGCCCCCTTGAGGCCGTTTTAAGGGGGATAGAGAGAAATCCAGACTGTTCGTACGTATTTAATAAAAACGGGCGCAAAATCGGTAATTTCAGAAAGTCTTTTATGACCGCCTGCCGCAACGCCGGAATTAAAGATTTACATATTCACGACTTAAGGCACGTATTTGCAAGCGCGCTAACTATGAACGACGTATCGCTTTACAAAACCGGAATACTGCTTGGACACCGGACGCCTAACATGACCCAGAGATACGCCCATTTAAAACCCAGCGAATTAAAAAAAGAAATAGAAAAGGCGTTCGGCAAGGAAGGCCCCGAAGATTTAAAAAGAGAAGAATACGAAAGGGCGTTAAAGATTATAAGGGAGTATGAGAAGGAGAAGAACGGCGGAAAATAATTTTATATGGAATATTCTTAGGTATAAATATCTCTTTTTCAAAATCGGAATATTCGCCGCCGACGAAGTGAAGACTTAAGCTTTTATGCCCGCCCCTTAAAAACCGCAGAACTTTTTCCTGCGGCCATCCAAGCCGTTGGGATATATTATTAAACCTGTGTCCATTGTATATAGCTTCTCTTATTTGGTTTTCGGCCAGTTTCGCATAGATGTCCGCATTTCGCTCTTTAGCCGCAAAGTTGATAGCTATATCGATATCGCCTGGTTTTTCCTTGCCGCGCAGAAAACTTCCGAAAAGTATAATTTTTTCTACGTTATAAATAAATGAATCGTCTTCGTTTACGCGCTCTATTCTTAAAAGAAAGTCTTTTAAAATCGAATGACCCGTTTCTTTTTTAATATATTTCATATGCTTTTATATATGCGCTTTATAACAAGCCTGTCTTCATCCGGTCTGTAATAGCCTTTTACGAGTTCTTTATGGTTAAATCCGTATTTAGCGCATAAATGAATCATCCTTGAATTAACAGGGTCGGTAGTCAAAAGACAGTCCGCTTTTTCTTTATCCAAGAAATCGACTATACTTTGAAAAAACATATTGCCTATTTTTTTATCCCTGTAATTTTTGTCGATAAAGATTTTATGCAGTAAATATAAGGAACAGTTATTCGCTTTAAATAAAAGAACTACGCCTATTATTTTGTTATCATATTCGGCTACAAAAACGGCAGAATATTCTACCCATAGACGCCAGACGTGTTCTCCATCCGGAATAAAATCTGAATTTCTATTATCCCGCCAAGCCTGCCTGTCTAATTCCGATATTTCTAAAAAATCTGAAATTTTAGCTTTTCTAATTGTTATGTCCATTTATCTTGATATTTATAGTTTAAAAGGCGTCGCTACCTGTTTAAGTTTATCGAACTGGTTTTCTATTTCCGATACGGTTTCCTCGTTTGTCGTAACCGTAACCCTTTCAAGCATATCCTCCCTGTGAACCACAAGAGCGAATCTCAAATCAGAAACGATTGAGAAATCGGGATATACATGCGCTTCCGATATTGCGTTTTTAAGGAGATAATAAACTTTAATATCGTGTTCAGATTGGTCATTCATAATAGGAGTCATAGTTTCTATATCTTTTTCAGAATTTAAAAGGAATATTCTTTCTATATTTACCCCTAATTTAGCCTGAGAGTAATTAACTTCCCTGTATTCGTTCATCGCTTTGCCGTTTTTCCAGTATTCCGGCTTTATCAAAGCGCTGACGCCTTTAAACGTCTGTCCCGGCTTTAACCCTTTTAGCGTTACCATATTGGCTTCGAATATATCGTTGTAAATGAAATCCGAGCCTTTTACCGCCTGATTTAAAATATAATTAACCTTATCGAATCCCGCCAAGGCGATTCTTCCGGCAGGATCATCGTTTTTCTTTTTAAGCTGGTTACATAAGATTATCGTATTATTAATCGTCCTTTGTTCCTCTAACGATAATTCCAACGCCGGATAAATTCTTTCTATGCCTTCTTTAAGTTTATCCATCGAAATTATCATCTCTACCAAAATAGATGCTAAAGCTATTAAAAGGGCTATTACTATCTGCGTGGTAGAACTCCATTTAAAAATAGAGGCGACCCAGAATACTATTATTATCGAAATAAATCCGATAAATGCGACTATAATGCGAACGATGGAAGTTTTTGACATAGATAAATTTTATAATTATTTTTGTTTAAAAACAATTATAATTTTGCGATAATACTGAATATATTGATATGCTTAATGCTTTTAATAGAATTAGATTTCAATATTTTTTATAAATAAAAATCGCAGAAATCTACATCTATTTCCTGAGGCAACGGCTCTCCAGTTTCGTGATTTATATCCCTAATTTTTTGCATATCTTCGGCGGGAATACTAAACCATTTATCTTCGCCCAATACGAACCCGTATATCAACTTTTTGCTATCTAAAACTTGAATTACGGTCATCCCGCCCCCGACGACGAGTCCGCGGACTAATTTAGCCACAAAAGAAGCGATAACGGAATTATCGGTAAAGTTTTCGTTTTTCATTTCGCAAATAAAATCTGAATCTTCTACCGTAAGCGTAATGATTTTAGCTCCGGGAAGTTCTTTGATTTTATTCAGCAAATCATTAACTTTATTTATCATATAAATGATAATTATATAATCTTTGCGCAAACTCGTCTATGATTTTATTTTTTGCCGCTTCTAT
>DAHVOJ010000036.1 GCA_027318865.1 bacterium
ACGTGACCTATGGTTCCTATGTTGACATGAGGCTTTGATCTGTCGAATTTCTCTTTGGACATTTAGTTCTCCTCCTATGAAAAATTATTCATTTTTGTTTTTATTTTTATCTTGGAGCCCATGATCGGGATTGAACCGATGGCCTCTTCCTTACCAAGGAAGTGCTCCACCACTGAGCTACATGGGCATAAAATAAATAGGCCTTTAAAAATGCCGCCTTTAAAAATTGGAGCGGGAAACGGGGTTCGAACCCGCGACATTCAGCTTGGAAGGCTGACGCTCTACCAACTGAGCTATTCCCGCCCATTAAAAAATAATATTATAATTCCTAATTTCATCTATATCTATAATAGCAGTCTTACCCAACTTGCATCTTAAATGGTGGAGAGGGAAGGATTCGAACCTTCGTAGGCTCGCGCCGACAGATTTACAGTCTGTTCCCTTTAGCCGCTCGGGCACCTCTCCTCAACACGCAATCTAAATAATTATTCTGGAGCTGGCGATGGGAATCGAACCCGCAACCTGCTGATTACAAATCAGCTGCTCTACCATTGAGCTACGCCAGCAAGGCAAAAAATTCCCAATATCCGATAATATTCAGAAACTTTAATATTATCAAAATTTTAAACAACTTGTCAACATTTTTTTTGCATTTTTTGGTATTTTTTTTGCATCACCAATTTATAAATTTTTATATACTAATTGACTAGATATGCCTGATAATGACGATATAATCGAGAATTTATTAAATAATTCCTAAATTTAGATTTGGGTTGTATTTTATAATTCAGGCTTATTATTCTTAAACCATTCATATGTCATTTTAATGCCATCGCTAAAATTAACTTCGGGCTTAAAACCCATGTCTTTTTTTATTTTTTCGAAATTTAAACAGCTCGTTTTCTGCTCCCCGAGTTTTGCAGGACCGTGAACTTGTTTAAAACGATAATTAAAATTTCTATTAATTTCTTTGAATAAGTCGTTAACGCTGATTTCTATGGACGTTCCTACATTATATATTCCGACTTTATCGATATTTTTAAGGGCAAGCAGGTTCGCTCTTGCAACGTCTTTCACATATACATAATCCCTCGTCTGCTCTCCGTCACCGTTAATAACGGGCTGTTCGTTTTTTAGCATTTTATTTAAAAATATAGCTACTACTCCTGCTTCTCCGTAAGGATTTTGTCTTGGACCATATACATTTCCGTAGCGCAAAGAAACATATTTTAAACCGAAAATTTCGTAATAAAAATTTAAAAATTTATCTGTTGCAAGCTTTGCGATACCGTATGGCGACAGCGGCCATTCAGGATGGTTTTCTTTGGTAGGTCTGTCGTCCGTGTCGCCGTATATAGCTCCTCCGGTTGAAGAAAAAATAAATTTTTTAATTTTAAAATCGTTTGAAAGTTTTATCAAATTAAGCGTTGCCATAATATTCGTTTGAGCATCGAAAATCGGGTCCAAAACAGATTTTCTAACGTCGATCTGTGCCGCAAGATGATATATGATTTCCGGTTTTTCTTCGTAAAATATCTTTTTTATCTTATCAAAATCGTTAATATCGGCTTTTATTAATTTAGCATCTTTATCGACGTTATATTCAAAACCACTTGAAAGATTGTCTATTATTACAACGTTGTGTTTATTTTCAACAAGCACATCGATTATGTGGCTCCCTATAAATCCGGCTCCTCCGGTTACCAAGATCTTCATTCGTTATCTCCTCGCGTTTAATTTTTTACAATAATATCGGGATTAATCGCATTGATATTAATTTCGACGTTTTTTTAAATAATTTTTTTATAATCTTCTTGATATACGGCTGAAATTACAAAAATGTTTCCGGAAAAACTATCCGATTAGTTTTGCCGCATAAAGGGAAAAATAGGTTATGATAATATCGGCGCCCGCTCTTTTCATAGAAGTAAGGGTTTCTAAAACTATAAGCTCTTCGTTAATATAACCTAATTTAGCCCCTGCCTTTATCATCGAATATTCCCCCGATACGTTGTAAGCGGCTAACGGTCTTTTAAAGGTCTGTTTTATTTTATGTATTATATCGAGGTAACTTAACGCCGGTTTAACCATAATAATATCGGCGCCTTCTTCTAAATCTAACATCGTTTCCAATACCGCCTCGTCGGAATTAGCGGGATCCATTTGATACGATTTTCTGTTTCCAAATTGGGGAACGCTGTCTGCCGCTTCTCTAAACGGAGAATAAAATGCGGAGGCGTATTTTGAAGAATATGACATAATCGGAACATTCACGAATCCTTCTTCGTCTAAAGACTCCCTTATTTTTCTTATTCTTCCGTCCATCATATCGGAAGGAGCTATAATATCCGAACCTGCTTTAGCGTAAGAAATACTGATTTTTGCGAGATATTCCAATGTTTCGTCGTTTTTTACGTAACCGTGTTCGTTAACGATTCCACAATGTCCATGTGAAGTATAGTCGCACATACATACGTCGTTTATAATTAAAATATCCGGATATTTATCCTTTACGGCTTTAACGGTTTGCTGCATTATTCCGTTATCCGAATAAGCCTCGGACGCAAATTCGTCTTTATGCTCCGGTATGCCGAAAAGAAGAATACCGCCGATTTTTAAATCTACCGCGTTTTTAAGTTCTCTTAAGAGTTCGTCTATAGAATACCGGAACTGGTCGGGCATGGTTACAATCGGCTCTTTAACCCCTTTGCCGTGAGACACGAAATACGGCATAATAAATTTTGCAGGATCGAGTTTGGTTTCTTGAACTAATCTTAATAATTGCGGCGAGTTGCGCAGCCTTCTAGGTCTAACGAACGGATAACTTAAATTCATCTGTTTGCTCCGTATTTATATTTTATTATACAATTTTTTAAAAATTTTTAAATTAAATAAAGATAAATTAAAAACCCCGTTGACCCGAATCTGCCGTCTTTCCTGTCGGTATCTTCATTAACCTTTCTTAGAGCTTAAACGCTCAGGGCAAAGCAAATGTTGGAAAGGATTAGGCGACTTTTTGTTCAATCGGGTATTTATATTAAAATTCAGCCCGCCCTAAGGGATGAAATGTAATTTTTTAACGAGCTGAAACAGCCCTTCAGCGTTTCTTTGCTCTGGTTAGACTTAGACATCATTATGCAGCCCTCGAAAGAGGCAATAATAAAATCGCTTACCTTCGATATGTCGAAGCTTTTGGGTATTATTCCTATGTCTTTAGCTTTTTTTAAGCCTGTTTCCAGAAAAGAGCGCCAGATGGTTATTACGGCATTCGTATGATTAGCAAGAACGGCATCTTTAGCGGATATTTCGAGGATTAAATTTCCAAGGGGGCATCCCGTTTTGGAAAGCCTTGCGGCATCGCTGTCATAAATACCGTCTATGACATGGCACAGAGCTTTAAGCGGGTCATCCGATTTATAAAAATCCCCCCAGACGGATTGGTAATGAGGCTTGATAACCTCTTCTATCACGGCGATAGCCACGTCTTTTTTCGATTTAAAATAGTAGTAAATACAGCCTTTGGTCGCACCTATTTTAGACAATATATCCTGAATGCCGGTATCCTCATACCCTTTTTCGAGCATAAGCTCAAAGGCCGCATTTACTATTTCTTTTCTTCTTGAATCCTTTATGTCTTTTCTATCTTCGTCTTTTTTTCCAGCCATTATTGTAAATTACATTTTTTTAAAAAGAAATGCAAGTTTTTGCGGAATTTTTCGATATGTTTTAAGGCTTTTTGAGATATGCATTTTTTAAAACGTTATGGGTTGATAGCCCTCCGCCATTAACTCGGCAATTCTCTGTCCGGCACGGACAAGTTCGACCTTTTTTTCTTGAAGAACCGCCGATATACCGAAGCCGTCGGCAACCGCAACGCATGCCTGGGGGATTATGTTGTTTTTCAAGACCTCTCCGTAAGCCTCGAGAATTTCTTTGTCGTCCGTTTTAGCTATAAAATCTTCCCCTGGGCCGAAAAACAAGAGTTTAACGTCTTCAAACGCCCCGCTGTTTTTCGTTCTCCATGCAACGTTAAGACCGAGTTTTACTTTAATGGGACTGTCCTGACCCGATAAAATAATGATTAAAGCCTTTGCTTTTGACATAATAACCTCCGTTTTTATATGTTATAATTAATGTTGTATAATTTACTTATGTTGCTGCCGCTTGTTTTTACGACTTTTTAATATAAAATCTAATTTTTTCACCCTCTTCCATTGTTTTAACAAGCTCGTTTCCAGTCATTCTGCACCATGCAGGTATATCTTTCGAAGAAGCGGGGCTATTCGAAATTATTTCGAATACCTCGCCTTTATCAAGCGTTTCAAGTTCCTTTTTAATTTTAGGATACAAGGCGGCGCAACTAAGGCAGCCCGTATCGATAACTTTCTTTGAATCTAAAGGCATGATTGCCTCCTATCAGTAAAAATTTAAAAACTATGCAAATCGCTGTTAAAAACTTATGCCTTAGCATTGCGGTTAGGACATGTGGAAATTCCAAGCAGGGCATAAAAAGGGCAAAATCCTGTAATTCCGGTAATTGAAACCACGATGCCCGCCATTAACAGAATTATCCCTAATATCTCACTTGAACCGAGCAAGATATACCCGATTATTACAAGAACTATTCCCAGAATAACGCGTATAACCCTATCGACTCCAACATTCTTTTTCACAATTATCACCTCCCCTTCTTAACTTTAAGGTTTGTTTAAGATGCTTGCCTAAAATTATGCGGCATGAAAATACCAACTGGTTTGTATCTTATCGCATATAAAAACCTTTGTCAAGTTATTTTTTTCTGACTTTGACACCCCACCCCGTTCAAAGCCAATAAATAGCGTATCTGCATTTTTGGGTATCCGATAAAAATTGGAATGAGAAAGATGAAATAGTGGATTTATATAAAGCTCAAGAAGATAATAAATCTATATGGAGTGGAAAATTGGTACTAACGTGGAAAAGACTTATCTTTCTTCAATACAGAACGACGAAAGCGAAAGTGTGAGAAATATCGTCAAAGAAAGGCTGTCGAAATAAAATATTTATATATTCCAATGATACTTTTATATGGATTTTGAATAAATATTATTATTGAAGCTTATTTATGCCAAAATTATAGAATATTTAAAAGTTTTGTATTATAATTATAAAGACATATAAGTTTTAAGTTTAACTCCCATTATGAAACTAAAAAAAAATTAAAATGCCTGCACATAAAACCCATAAAATCTTTGAAGACATTAAAAGATTAAGACAAATACTATATGTTGCCTCAAAATACGGATTTGGCGATCTAATCGAGAGATTAAGCCTGCAGCAATATATCCCCCTCCGCGAACGTATTATGATTAAAATAATAACGGGCAATAAAAAGAAAAAAATAAACGAACCTATTGAAAAAAGATTGCGGCTTGCATTTGAAGAACTGGGCACCACCTTTATAAAATTGGGGCAAATTTTATCTTCAAGACCGGATTTAATTACTCCCGAGTTTGCAAAAGAATTTTTTAAACTTCACGACGAGATGATTCCTCTTGATTATAATGCTATAAAAGCCGTAATAACTCAAGAATTAGGAAAAGATATAGACAGCATCTTCGAAAAGTTCAACAAATCCCCGCATGCCGTGGCTTCAATTGCCCAGGTCCATAAAGCGGTTTTAAAGAACGGCAAAGAGGTCGTAGTAAAAGTAAGAAAACCCGGCATAGGCAGAACTATAGAATCCGATATCTCGATTCTTTCTTTCCTCGCCCCCTTGATCGAAAAATTTATTCCGGAGTCAAGGATGTTTAATCCTGTGGGCATAGTAAATGAGTTTTCAAAAGCTATACGCAAAGAACTTGATTTTAACATCGAGGCTCATAACTGTATAACTTTTGGGGAACATTTTAGAGACAGCGTTGAAGTGCGTATTCCAAAAATTTATCAGGAATATACGACAAGAAAAATATTAGTTATCGAACTCTTAAATGGTAAGAGAATTAATGACGTGGATTTACAAAAATTGTCTCCTGTTTTTAAAAAATTGGCAGCGGAAAAAATAGCTAACGCTTATTTTAAACAGATGCTTGAAGACGGTTTTTTCCACGCGGATCCGCATCCCGCCAATATACTTATAATGGACGACGGTAAAATAGCGTTTCTTGACTTTGGTATAGTTGGGAAAATTGACAAAACAGCTATCAAAAGTGTAATAGATACATTCGAAGGACTAATGACAAAAGATTTTAGAAAATTGGCGGATCAGTATGTAAATCTTGGTTTTTTTGATTCCAATATCGGAGATTTTAACGAATTTAAAGAGGAATTCACTAAGCAACTAAGCGATTTTTTAAGCCCGTATTACGACAAATCCTTGAAAGAAATAGATTTAAGCGCTTATATTTCCAAAGTTGCAGAGATATTCGGCAAATTTAAAATTAAAATCCCGTCTGATTTATTTCTTATAAATAAGACATTAATTCTTTTAGAAGCGTTGATAAGAGATCTCGACCCGGATTTCAAACTGATTAACGCAGGTTTAAAATATTCAAAAAATGCCGCTAAAAAACAACTGTTTGAAGCATATCAATTAAAGCGATTTAAAGAAATTTATTATGATTTTTGGGAACTTGTCAATATTTTTCCAAAACAATTAAAAAATATCCTTGACAAGTTTGCCAGAGATTTGGTCAGAATAGAAATAAAGACGCCGGATATCGATGCACTCTCAAGCAGTTTAAATAAGACCTCAAGCAGAATTTCTTTCAGCCTGATTATTGCGGCGCTAATAGTAGGCTCCTCCTATTTAATGAATTCCCCCGCCTCGACAAGCCATGGTTCCATTATCCAAACACTAGGAATTATCGGCTATATTGCGGCCGTAATATTAGGATTGTGGCTCATTATCAGTATAATTATATCGGGCAAATATTGATTATTCCAAAATTATAGGATTAAGGTGGTACTTTAAATTTCTATTGCAGGATTAAGGAAGTATATAAACTTGATTATCTCTTTATCATCTTTACCGTAATCCTGCAAGCCTCGATGCAAAGGGCGGCTATTTTGCCGCATTTAACTTCTTTGATTGTTTTTTAATAATATCGAATTGCCAGGCAAGTTCCGTGATTATCTCGTTATTAGACGTGACGGTAATCTTTCCCAATAAATCTTCCCTATGTGAAATTATCCCTATCGACAATTCTTCGCATATTGCGAAACTGGCGTACGGCAACATTTTATCTAATTCGTTTTGAAAAACGTAAAATACATCGATATTGTTTTTTGCCTGCTCATCCATAATTTCTTTCATTTTAGAGAAATCATCCTCGTTCTTTAAAAGAAATATTCGTTCGATACGAACGCCTCTTTTTGCCTGCCTGTAATTTTGTTGCGTATGTTCGGTCACACCCTTGCCGTATCCCCAATAAAACGGTTCTATAAGATTGCTTACAACCTTAAACGACTGCCCCGGTTTTAATTCTTTCAATACAATCAATTTAGCGGCGTAAATATCGTGAAAAATAAAATCTCCGCCTTTTTCCGCCTGCTTTAAGAGGGTATGAATTTTTTCAAAATCTTCCAGGGCTATTCGCGTCGAAATATTCGATTTATTCTTTTTAAGCCTGTTATACAGCATTATAGTTTCATTAATGGCGATTTGCTCCTTAAGGGGAAGTTCCAGCGACGGAAAAGCCGCTTTTAATCTTTTTTCAAGATTATCGATGGCTATTACAATTTCCGCAAGGATAGCGGCTAATGCAAAAGCCAATACGATTACTATTTTTGTGGAAACGTTTAAATGGAAATATGCGCCTAACCAAAATGTGAGAACTATAAACAAAATACCGAATATTCCTATTAACAGGCGCAAAAATAAAATCCTTGACATTACATTATCCCCTTAATATTAAATAATATATATATATTAATAATTGATAATACGTATATTATGCAAGATTTATTTATTATAATAATTTAAACAATTTCATTAAATAACCGAAACCGCAAACATTAAAATGCCGAGTATAATTATAAACGTACCTTGATAAATTCTCAATGTTTTAGCTGCGGAATTTTTTGAAATATAAGCTCCGGCTTTAGAGCCGATTAATGCACCTATTCCTAATGGTATAATATAAACCGCAAGGTTAAAAGGGTTTTTAATGTAGTAAAAATGAATTAGTCCTCCGATTAAAGAAATTATCGCCATAATCGATATTATAGTTGAAAATGCAATTCTTGGCGGTATCTGCTCAACGGCAGTCAAAAAAGTTCCCGTT
>DAHVOJ010000037.1 GCA_027318865.1 bacterium
AGATTTTTAGAATTAGGGTCGGGATAAAGATTTATCAGCGTGTTTTTTATATAATCGGCATATTTCTTTTTAATATTTTTGCTTAGAATATAATTAGATTCGTTTGCGTCGAGTTTTAACGCTTTTTGAAGCGGATCTATTTCGGTAACCTTATAGGCTTTTAGCTTGCGGACGCTGTCTTTAATAAAATTATCTATATTAAACGAAGGCATGATTATTTTATCTTTTTTATTCTAAAACTTACAGATTCGTTATGCGCGCTTAATCCTTCTATTTCAGAAAAGAAATTTACGTCTTTTGCGCTTTTTAATAGAAAATCGGGACTCGAATAAATAACGCTTGTTCTCTTAAGAAATGAGATCGTATCCAAGGGGGAAAAAAACCTTGCCGTACCGCCGGTAGGAAGCACATGGCTCGGACCGGCTACGTAATCTCCAAGCGATTCGGGAGTATTTGCTCCCATAAATACGGCGCCTGCATTTTTTATTGCAAAAAGTTTATCGAAAGGGTCTTTTATATACAGTTCTAAATGTTCCGGCGCAAGTTCGTTTACAATATCGATAGACTCGTCCAAAGAGCCGGTTATTACCAAAGACGCATTATGATTTATCGACTTCTCTATTATTTCTTTTCTCTTTTCGCTCTTAATTAATTTAGGAAGTATTTTTTCAATCTTTTTAATAACCGAACTGCTGTCGCTGATAACGGTAGAAATCGCCATTTCGTCATGCTCCGCCTGAGACATCATATCTACCGCCGCAAGTTCCGGATCGGCGTATTCATCGCACACTATCGCAATTTCGCTCGGCCCGGCTATCATATCTATATCGACGTCGCCATAAACCATTTTCTTTGCCGTTGCTACGTAAATATTGCCGGGACCGGCTATTTTATCTACGGATGGAATAGTTTCGGTGCCGTATGCAAGAGCGAATATAGCCTGCGGACCGCCTATTCTAAATATTTTTTCTATTCCGCACAAAACCGCCGCCGCAATAACGTAATTATTTAACTGTTTTGACGGAGGGGTGACGGCTATGACTTCTTTAACTCCGGCCGCAGCCGCAGGTATAGCGTTCATAATAACGGACGAAGGATAGCTCGCTTTACCGCCGGGGACGTATATGCCGACCCTTTTAAGAGGCGCTACAAGCTGACCGGTTATTAGGCCTGTTTCGGCATCGTTTGAAAACCATGTATTTAGTTTTTGTTTGGAGTGATAGTCGTAAACTCTTTTTATAGTGTCTTCGATACTTTTTCGTTCATCTTTAGTTAAAGAATTTACGGATTTATCTTTTTCTTTTTTGCTTATTAAGAATTTTTCAGGTTTCAGACTAACTTTATCGAATTTATCGGTATATAAAGTTAAAGCTGCATCTCCGTCGGCAATAACGTCTCTGCGTATAGCTTTAAGTTCCTGCTGTATTTTATCGGCAAACTCAAACTGGCCGAGCCTTCTTTCTTTTAAAAATTTCTTAAAATCGTTTTTATTTGAATCAAATAACCTCATTTTTATTGACCCGTTCTTTTAAGTCTTCTATTAAAGCCGCAATATCCGCCGAATTTATTTTAAGGCTTGCTCTGTTGACTATCAACCTTGAAGTAACATGGACTATATCTTCTATAGGAATTAAATTATTTTGCCTTAAGGTTTCGCCGGTAGAAACTAAATCTACTATAAAATTGCACAGTCCGGAAATAGGCGCAAGTTCGACATTTCCGTATAGCTTTATGATTTGAACGTTTGAAACGCCTTTTTTATTAAAAAAATCTCTGGCGATACGCACATATTTAGTGGCAACCCCGATATTTACCCCTGAATAATATATTTTATTTTTTATATCGTCGTCTATTTTCGGAAAACGTTCATCGGATTTTAAATTATTATCTTTTCCGAATATTAAAGTTTTACGCGCAGCAACTACTACTTTGCATTTTCCTATGCCAAGGTCTAAAGGTTCGTATATATTTCTAGGTTTTTCCAGCAAAACGTCTTTACCTGCGATACCGGCATCGGCTGCTCCGTACTCTACGAAAGTAGGTACGTCTAAAGGCTTTACTATAAGCAGGCTTACGGCATCGTCTTCATAATCGAAAATAAGTTTTCTGGAATCGTAATCGGCATCCGGATGTTTAATGTATCCCGATTCTCTTAAAAATCTTAAGGCATCTTTAAGCACTCTGCCTTTAGGAACCGCAATTTTAAGTTTCTTGGGTTTACGATATTTTTTATTCTGAGAAATTTTCATTAATAATATATAAATAAATATTTTTATTTCAAGCAGTCTTACTGCAAACGACATCGCCAAATTTCGGTTCCTCGTCGGTCACCGGAGATATATCGTTTGCTTTTACCCTCGAAATTATAGCCCCGAGAGCGGTCAACTTTTTTTCCATTCTTTCGTATCCACGGTCAAGATGATATATTCTTGAAACGGTAGTTAAACCGTCTGAAGAAGCTAATCCTGCAAGAACTAAGGAAGCGCTTGCCCTTAAGTCTGTTGCCATAACTTCGGCTCCCGAAAGTTTTTTTACTCCTTTTACTATAGCAAAATTATTTCTCACTTTAATATTTGCTCCAAGACGAATAAGTTCCGCAACATGCATAAACCTGTTTTCAAAAACATTTTCGGTAATAACGCACAATCCGCCGGAAAGCGTCATAAGGGACATAATCTGGGCCTGCATATCCGTAGGAAAATCAGGATAAGGGGCGGTAGAAATATCTACGCTTTTAATAGTTTTAGATCCCTTAACCCTTATCGAATTAGACGAGTTTATAATAATTTTTACGCCTGCTTCAGAAAGCTTATCTATAACCGATTTTAGATGATGAACGTTAAGATTTTTAAGAACTATATCGCCTTTCGTTATGGCTGAAGCTACCATGAATGTTCCCGCCTCTATTCTATCGGGAAGTACCCTGTGACATAAACGGCTAAGTTTTTTAACTCCCCTTACGGAAATAACCGACGGCTCTATTCTTTTTATATCGGCTCCGCCGTTGTTAAGAGCGATAATCATATCGTCTATCTCCGGCTCTCTCGCCGCATTTTTTATAATAGTAGTGCCTTCCGCGAGAACTGCCGCCATAATTACGTTTTCCGTTCCGGTAACAGAAGGAATGGGAAAATTTATAACTGCGCCTTTTAGCTTATCGGCAAAAACTTCTACGTATCCATGATCGACTTTAACCGTAGCACCAAGCTGTTTTAAGGCGTTCAGATGGAAATCTATAGGTCTTGCGCCGATTGCGCATCCCCCCGGAAGAGATACCCGCGCACGTTTATATTTAGCAATTAGCGGACCAAGTACGAGAACGGAAGCCCTCATAGTTTTTACCAAATCGTAAGGCGCATCGAAGTTATTAATACCTGAAGTATTAATAACTAACTTATCGGCGGCGTCGCTTTTTTTTATTACAGCGCCCAGACTGATTAAAAGTTTTTTTATAGTTTTAATGTCCTCGAGATCCGGAACATTTTCGATTTCGCAGTCGAACTCGTCAAACATTATAGAAGAAACTATTATCGGCAAAGATGCATTTTTAGAGCCGCTTATAGAAACTTCTCCTACTAAAGGAAACCCTCCCTCTATGACCATTTTATCCATATGTAATTTTAACCGCCCTTTCTTTATTATTTAAATCGTTAATAAAATCTATTTTCTTAAATTTTAAATTGATATTATTGAACTTTTCTTCAAATAAAATCTGAATTTCTTTTTTTTTGCGATAATCGATCTCTAAAATCAGCGTTTTATTTTTTTCACAGGCAATCGATGCGGCATCAAATATTTTTCTATAAAATAAAAGTCCGTCTTTGCCTCCGTCTAAAGCTCCGACCGGTTCATAAAATTTAATATCGTCTTCCAGAGATACTAAGTCTTCCGTAGTTATATACGGCGGATTTGATATAATTAAATCATAATTATTAAGATTATAAAAATCAAAGTCTCCGGCGCTTGCATTTAAAGATAAATTTTCTTTGTCGTTTAATTTAAGGATGTCTAAGAAAACCGGAACTACTTTTTCCTGAACGCCGTTATCAATAATATTTTTTTTCGCGGTTTTTAAACTCGTTAAGTTATTATCCGCAGCATAAATTATAACATTATCAAAATTCTTTGCAATAGAAATCGCAACGGCTCCGGAACCGGTACCCAGGTCTATAACATAAATCTTTTTTTTATTTATGCCGTAAAGTCTTCGTATTTCCTCTATTGCGGCATCAACTAAACATTCGGTATCCGGTCGCGGTATCAAAACCGTTTCGTCAACGTAAAAATTTAAAGAATAAAATTCTTTATTTTTAACTATATATGCAAAAGGCTCCTTTTTAAACCTTCTTTCTACTAATTTTTCAAAAGTTTGTTTTTTTAAATCGGAAATATTATCTTCATAAGAAACAATAATTTTTTCTAAATTTAAACCGAGGACATATTGTATTAAACCAAGCGATTCGTTGTAAGGATTTTGTATTCCGGCTTCTTTCAGCCTGTATTCTCCGTTTTTAATTAATTCGTAAATAGTCATCCTGTGAAAAGCGAAACAATCTCATAGCAATGATGCTTCTGCATTTAATTAATTCGTAAATAATAGCCGAATATTTAATAGTATAATAAACGTTATTGCAGTTGTCTCTGCGATTCTATATAATCCGCCAAAGGTATTAAAAGTTCGTCTAATTCGCCGTCCATAAAAGAAGCCAGCTTATGTATGGTTATACCGGCACGGTGGTCGGTTATTCTGCCCTGAGGAAAATTATAAGTCCTTATCTTTTCGCTTCTGTCGCCGCTGCCTACCATACTTTTTCTGCTTTGAGCCTCTATGCTTTTTTTATCCGCTTCTATCCTGTTTAAGAGACGCGACCTTAATATTCTAAGTGCCTTAGCTTTATTTTTGTGCTGGGATTTTTCGTCCTGGCAGGTAACGACTAATCCTGACGGAATATGCGTAACCCTGACTGCCGAATCAGTAGTGTTGACGCTCTGTCCGCCGTGTCCGGATGACCTGTAAACGTCTATTCTTAAATCTTCGGAATTTATTTTTAAATCTATTTCTTCTGCTTCAGGCATTACTGCGACGGTAGCCGCCGAAGTATGCACTCTTCCCTGCGTTTCCGTTGCAGGAATTCTCTGAACCCTGTGGACTCCGCTTTCATTGCGCAAAAGGCGGAATGCTTCTTTCCCTTTTACCGAAACTATGGCTTCTTTTAATCCGCCGGTGGAAGAAGGACTTAAAGAAATAGCTTCGAATTGAAAATTTTTTGCTAACGCATATTTATTGTACATTTTAAAAAGATCGAGAGCGAAAAGGGCAGCTTCTTCGCCGCCTGTAGCGGCTCTTATCTCAAGAAGTATATCTCTGTCCTGAGAATTTTCTTTGGGATAAAAAAAATCTTTAATTTCTTCTGCTATTTTATCCGCTTTGTTTTTTAGGGAATTTATTTCTTCGTTTTCTAAATCGATAAGAGCGGCGTCGGATTCGGTTTTAATCAGCTTTTCAAGGTCTTTTATTTCCGATTCCGTTTTATTGTATTCCGAAAATTGTTCCGCAGTTTTTTTTATAGCGTTATATTGCTTGGATAATTCTTTTATTTCCGCGCTGAAACCTTTTGCACTTTCTTCCTGTATTTTATAATATAGCTCCTCGGCTTTTTCGGATAATTCCGAGGCTTTTTTTATTAAGTTATCGTCAAGCATTAAACACATCCTTCAAAGCAATTAAGTGCATATAGCACAAATAAAAAATAAAGGTTAAAAGTCAAGACCGCCTTTTAGCCAGGACTTCCTCACGTCTGAAGGACTTCCGCAAGAAAATTCCCCTTCGGAACAATTTCCTCTTACGCACGAAGGACCCGCTCCGCGAAAAACAGACGGAGCTATAGGATATACCAATTTAAACATTTCACGGGCTACAGACCTTATCTCCCACTGCGCCCTGTTGCATCCTCTAAGCTTAAAAAAATGAAGCAGTTCCCTTGCATTCATTGTAAAAATAATCTGGGTTTCCGTAGCGTTTGGAAGCAGATATCTGGCATCTTCCGCAGGAACGCCTTTTTCAATAAAATATCCGTAAAGCGAGAAAATATCTTCGGTTATTTTTTTATATTTTTCCAAAAATTCTGGATTGCAGGCTATAGAATCCGGAATAAGATATTTAGGCTTATATTCCTTAACGTACCTCTGGCTTCTTTGAGAATATGAAGCTATTCTATGCCTTACTAATTGATGGGAAGCACTTCTCGACAATTTTTCAACGCCGAATGTAAAATTAGAATGTTCGAGGACGGACTCGTGTCCGGACTGCCTTATTCTTTTAATTAATTTCCTCGCCTGCTCAAGCCCTTTCTCGCCATCGTTAAAATCTGCCTCTATCTTGTCTATGCCGTAAGTACTGTAGCATAGACGCGCTGCAGTCGCAATAGTAATTTCCGGCTTAGAAGTATAATTAATAAGCTTAACCATTCATAAAAGGAAAAATAATTAATTTATTTGTTTATTTTTTAACGGCGCCGCTTTTTATGCCGGCATATTTTTTGTTAAATTTATCTATTCTTCCGGCGCTATCGACAAATTTTTGCTTACCCGTATAGAACGGATGGCATTTTGAACATATATCGACGTGAATTTCCTCTACGGTACTTCCCGTAACGAATTCTTCCCCGCAGGCGCATTTAACTTTAGCCTGATAAATTTTCGGGTGTATTCCCTCTTTCATGTTTTTACCGCTCCTTTTTTATTTTTTTATGTAAGTTAATTATTATAAGATTTTAAAATAAAATTTTCAACCTTTTTAATATCGTCTTTAACATCGACGGGTATCGTAGAAATATCGACGGTTTCAAGTTTTATCTTATGGCCGTTTTCTATTGCTCTTAACTGTTCCAGCATCTCTTTTTTTTCTAAATAGGACTGCTCCATTTTACCGAATTCAAAAAGAAATTTTTTCGTATATCCGTAAAAACCAAGATGCTTATAACCGTAAATCCCTTTAATATCTTTAAGTTTATCAGCCTGTTCCCTGTCGTAAGGTATAGGGCTTCTCGAAAAATATATTCCGAAATTTTCTTTATCCACTACGACTTTTACGTTATTTGGATCCATAAACTCGTCAAAGTCGTAAATAGGCGTTTTAACGCTCGTAAATGTAATTTCTCCTTTTTCTCCGTTTTCGTCAAAAGGTTTTATTAATGCAGATATTATTTCCGAATTTACTAACGGTTCGTCTCCCTGTATGTTTAGTATTATATCGGCGTCCACATTCTGAACGGCTTCGATTATCCTGTCCGTTCCAGTCTGATGAGTATCTTTGGTCATAACTACGTTTGCTCCGAAATCTTTACAAGCGTCGAATATTCTTTTGTCTTCCGTAGCTATGATGACGTCCGACAGCAATTCCGACTTTTTAACTCCTTCGTAAACATGCTTTATCATCGGCTTTCCCATAATCAAAGCAAGAGGTTTTCCTTCAAACCTCGTCGATTTATATCTTGCGGGTATAACCGCGACTATTTTTTTCATATTCATATTTTATTATATTTAATCGTAAAATAAAATAAATTTATTCAGACCGCGTAATATAAACGTCGTAACCGTATTTTGCTATAGTTTTGGCAAAATTATAAGCATCCTGCAAATTTTTAAAGTCGCCGAATACCACTTTATAATAGAATGTGCCCCTTATATTTTTTTCTGCAAGCTTAACTCCGGGCACAAATTTTTTCATTGCCGATATTTTTTTTAGCGCCTTTGCCTTTCTCGTATAAGCGGCAAACTGCAGCGTATAGCCGCAAACCGGAGGCGCATGTTTTACTGCCGGCACTATTCCGCTTGTACTATAATATCTTTTACATTGAGCTAAAGAAACGGGATTGAGACCCAAATACTGCACCCTTACTAATGCCGTCCCCGGTCCTACCATATCTAAAGCTCTTGCCGCCGCATACGAAAGATCCATAATCCTGCCGTCGGCATAAGGACCTCTGTCGTTAACCAAAACTTCAACGCTTCTGTGATTTTCCAGATCCGTCACGTAAGCATAACTGTTTAAAGGAAGGGTTAG
>DAHVOJ010000038.1:0-7573 GCA_027318865.1 bacterium
TGGGCGTCCGACATCACATACATAAGGCTTAGTTCCGGTTTTGCATATCTTTGCGCCGTAATAGACTTATATACCCGCAGCATACTTGCGTGGCGGCTGTCTTTCACCATGGACGAAAATCTTACGTTATCGGTTTTAAACGATGCGCTGTTAATGTACGGCAAGCCCGAAATATTTAATTCCGACCAGGGTTCGCAATATACGGCTCAAGGCTTCATAAATACACTGGTAAAGCATAACATATCCATATCTATGGATTCTAAAGGCCGTGCAATAGACAACATATTTATAGAAAGATTCTGGCGTACGATAAAATACGAAAATATCTATCCTTCAAGCTATGAGACGCTAAAAGACGCAATGACCGGGATAGAAAAATATATCCATAAATATAACAACGGGAGGCTTCATTCGGCGCTCAATTACAGCATGCCGATGAAAGTTTACAGGCAATATTTTCAGATGGCGGCATAATTTTTTCAAGAGGGGGCGCCCCCTCTTGATGTTCCATAAAGCAATATAAAAGATTATGATGGAGTAGAATGCCAAAAGAAAATTAAAGAGGAAGTAGATAGATAAAAAAATTGTCTTGACAAATGGGAGCAGTTCAGTATATATTTTAGTTAACCGCCGGTTAATAATAAAGAGGAGCATATTATGAAAAATGAAAAAATAGCCGTCCACGGAATGACATGCGAACACTGCGTAAAAACTGTTACAAAAGCCGTATCTTCACTCAAAGGGGTAAAATCCGTCAATGTAAGCCTTAAAGATAAATGCGCGGATGTAATATTCGACGAGGGAACGATTTCAACCTCGGATATTAAAAAAGCCATAAAAGAAGCGGGTTATGAAACCGAAGAAGACGACGACCCGGGACATGAAACGAAAGACCGTTCTCCCACCTTGACCGATAAAGGAAATACCGCCCCCGCGCAACAAAAACAATATAAATTCAAAATAAGCAAAATGGACTGCGCTTCTTGCGCGGAAACCATAGTCGACACCGTAAAAAGAATAGAAGGCGTCAAGGACGCAAGGCTTAACTTCGTAAACGAAACGCTCTATGTCGATTCGGATGCAAATAATCTTTCGCCCGATGAAATAATTAAAATGGTTAAATTTGCCGGGTTCGGCGCAGGGGTTATAGATGAAGCGCAGCAAACCATATTGCAACGCCCAGCAATGCAACCGGCAGAGGGTAAAAATAAACGGGAAAAACCGGAAACAGAAAACCTCAGATTTAAGATAGAAGGGATGCACTGCGCAAATTGCGCCAGAACCATCGAAAAAGGGGTTGGGAAGATAGGTGGAATAAATAAAGTAACCGTTAATTTTGCAGGGGAAAGCGGATTTGTATCGTTCGACCAGTCCCTAACATCTAAAGAGGCTATATTTAAAGCCGTAACGGAAAGCGGATACACGCCTGTGGACGAAACGGAAACCGGCTTTGATACGGAAAAATCCTTAAGCATAAACGCACATATCCCGTTTATAGACAAATGGTTTCGTAAAATACCGGATTGGAAAAAAGACCTTTATTGGTTAATATTTACATTCATTCTTACAATTCCCGTCGTTATACTGACCTATAAAAATATGTTCGGCATGGCAAAAATGGCGGAAACCCCGAATGAATTTAAGGTATTTATTTTATTTATATTAGCCACGATAGTTCAATTTACCGCAGGACTTACATTTTATAAAGGCGCCTATTATTCTTTAAAAAGCTTTTCCGCCAATATGGATGTTCTCGTTGCATTGGGAATATCGGCGGCATATTTTTATTCCGTCGCTGGGGTATTTTTATTTAAAGGCGAACTTTATTTCGATACATCCGTTTTGCTTATACTCTTTATCAGAACGGGAAAACTGCTGGAAAAGATTTCAAAACAGAGAGCGGCATCCTCATTAAAAGCCTTATTTAAACTTCAGGCTAACAAGGCGAACCTTATCGAAAACAACGGGGCAGTGAAGGTGGTGGACACTTCGAGCGTGAAAGCGGGGGATATTCTTTTAGTAAAAAAGGGTGATAAAATTCCCGTTGACGGTGTAATCATGGAGGGGCAAACCCAGATAGACGAGTCTATGCTGACAGGGGAACCTATCCCGGTTGAAAAAAAGGTTAACGGCGAGGTAAGCGGCGCAACGATAAACATAGGGCAGGTTATAAAAATAAAGGCTTTAAGGGTTGGCAAAGATACGATACTTTCACAAATAGTCCGGCTTGTGGAAGATGCCCAGGCGGATAAAGCGCCGATTCAGCGAATAGCTGATGAAGTAACTAATTATTTTGTTCCAATCGTCGTTGCAATATCTTTAATAGCATTCTTCTCATGGAGATATATTTTTCATTCTAATTTTTTATTTGCTCTATCCGCCGCTATCGCAGTACTGGTTATAGCCTGCCCCTGCGCAATGGGGCTTGCTACGCCTATGGCTCTTATGGTTGGAAGTTCAATCGGCCTCGAAAAGGGGATACTAATAAAAAAATCATCCGGCCTCGAAGAGATAGCAAGAATAAACGCCGTTGTTTTTGATAAAACGGGTACAATTACTTACGGCAAACCTGAGGTAACGGATATAATACCCTTAGGCAGTTTACCGGCAAATGAAATTTTAAAAATCGCTGCTTACGGAGAGGGTTTCTCCTCCCACCCTATTGCAGCGGCAATAGTTAAGAAATATAACGAATCTAACGAAAAAACTGCCGTCGGTATAGACAGAGCTGAGGTTCAGCCTGCCTATTATAAAGAAATAGGCGGCCTTGGCATAACATTGAATTACGGCGGTAAAAAGATTCTTATCGGGAAGAAAGGGCTGTTCGAGACTGAAAATATCGATTTGTCTAAATTTAGCGAACTTGAGGAAAAATATGCAAAGGAAAGCAAAACCGTTATCGGAATTTCTGCCGGCTCAGGTATGAGCGGCATTATTACTTTAGCAGACAAAGTTAAGAAAGAGGCAAAAGAAGCGATAACTAAATTAAAATCCATGGGTATAGCGGCATATCTTTTAACGGGGGATAATCTAAATTCAGCTACAAGCGTTGCCGTTCAAGTGGGGATAGACGAAAAAAATGTCATCGCAAATGTTTTACCGCAGGACAAACTTAACGAAATAAAAAAACTAAAAAATTTAGGATTAAAAGTCGCAATGGTCGGCGACGGCATAAACGATGCGCCGGCGCTGGCTTATGCCGATGTAGGAATAGCAATAGGCAGCGGAACCGATGTCGCAAGGGAAACCGGCGATATTATATTAGTAAAAAGCGATATTAAAGATGCATATAAAAGCGTGGCGCTCGGCAGAAAAACTTTAAACAAAGTGAAACAAAACCTTTTTTGGGCATTTTTCTTTAACGGGCTGGGTATCCCGTTCGCGGCGGGAGTTTTTTACCACTTCACAGGCTGGCTGCTGCCGCCGGCGGCGGCGGGGGCGGCGATGGCAGTTTCCAGTATAACAGTATCGCTTAACTCCATTATGTTAAGGGGCTACTCAAAGAAAATAGATAGGTTATAAAACGGCCTGCGATATAAAAACAACCTTAAATATTAATTGTAATTATATATAAGGACCAAAATCCCCGATTTGGGGAGACTGGCAATGCGACTGACCGCAGCGTTAGCTACCAAAAAGCACCCCACCCTTGAACCAAGAAACCCCGTCCGAAATGGCGGGGTAGTTCACTTAAGCTCTTCTCTTACCTTTTCCTGCAAATACATCTTTATAAGGGACTGGTAAGGCACGTCGTTTTTGTTTGCTATGAGCTTTAATTCAAAAAGCAGATGTTCCGGCAGCCTCAACGATATAGTTTCGGTAGACGGCTTTAATTTTGGCATAATAACTGGCTTTGCTTTATTCCAGTCTATATATTCGGCGGAATCGTTATCTAACCAGAACTCTCTTTCTGCTTGCTCATTTTTAAATTCCGGAATATTTTTCTTATTTTTCTTCATATTTTTGATAAACCTCTTTTTCTTTTTTGCTCATATTTCTCGCCGATATTACTCTTATTTTATTATTCCTTATCGTAAAAACCAGAAATAATTCCTTTTTCATATTTGTAGCGCCGAGGCAATAAAACCTTTCTTCATATATAGAATGCTTTTTATCACTGGCGGCGATAAGCGGACGGTTAAAAAATATTTCTTCGCATTCCTGCTTTGTTACCCGATGCTTAGACCAGTTTTTTAATTCATTGCCTTTATCCCAATCGAAACCGGAACATTCTTTAAGTTTGCCTGCAATATCGTCATCCATATATAATTAAGTATATTCTCATAATATACAAAAATCAAGATTTATTTTGTTTTTAAAAAATGGCAAATCAGCCGTTTTAAAAACCTCTCTATAATTTATAATTTCTATTTTTATATCGTCATTAGCCCCTTAAATTATATATTTTAAATTAAAATATATAAACAAGAACGTAATAATAGCCAAAATCAGGCGCTTTAATAACCTACCTATCCGATAGCTTGATACCAACCTAAAACCTTGGGGGATATAACCCCCAAATCCCCCATTTTAGCTTTTTAGAATAAAAAAGTGGTTGAGATATAGTTGTAGGCTTGCTCTTTAATGTTAGTTCTTATTAATTCGAACATTTTAACAGGCTCTTTTTGAATTTCTTTGAATAAAGTTACAATTTCTAATACACTTGTTTTAATTTCCAATGGCAAAAGCCTCCTTTTAATGTTATTTTGGTTAATAACCATTTTATAGGAGGCGCGCCTTTTTTGCCATTGGAAATTTACGCAATATATGTTACACTATCGGGTAAAGACAAATCTGTCGCCTATTCTTTCGCCTTCGGGGCTTTTTATGACAAAATAAATCTCGGCGGCATATATAACGATGCCTATAAGTTACGAGGAGAAAATAACCAACAAACTGAATAAATGCAAAAAGCGGCGATGGCGGGAATCCAGTGTTATTTAGCATTAGAACTTATAAATATTTTCTAAATCGGGATTTGGGAAGGAGGCATGAATGAATACCTGTCAAGCCGAAAAATTTAGAAATTATCTTTCCGCAAGCGAACTTCAAACATTAAATCTGTATTTCGATGCCGCAAACTATTTAACGATAGGGCAGATTTATTTAATGGATAACCCATTACTGCTAACCCCCTTAAAACTCGAACATATAAAACCCAGGTTATTAGGACACTGGGGTACCTCTCCCGGACTTAATTTTATTTATGCGCATTTAAATAGAATCATAAAAAAATATGATTTAAATTCGCTGTTTATTACCGGTCCCGGGCACGGCGGCCCTGCAATCATCGCAAATACTTACATCGAAGGAACCTGCAGTGAATATTATCCGGATATTTCCGAAAACGAAGGCGGACTTAAAGCGCTTTTCAGGCAATTTTCTACGCCTGGCGGCGTCCCAAGCCATGTTTCCCCTAAAACTCCGGGCTCTATCCATGAAGGAGGGGAACTGGGTTATGCCTTAAGCCATGCCTATGGAGCGGCGTTAGATAACCCTGATTTAACCGTTTTTTGTGTAGTCGGAGACGGCGAAGCCGAAACCGGACCGATGGCTGCCTCATGGCATATTAACAAGTTTTTAAACCCCTTGATAGACGGCATCGTCGTTCCGATTTTACATTTAAACGGCTATAAAATTAATAACCCGACAATATTTGCCCGCATAAACGAAGAAGAGTTGATAAATCTGTTTAAAGGCTATGGATATACGCCTTATCTTGTCGAAGCGGAAGATGTAAATATAGCCCATAATAAAATGGCATTGACGCTTGATAAAATTTCTGAAGAAATTAATACTATTAGAAATACCGTAAATAAAAAAAATGATAAAAATTTTACAAGACCTGTCTATCCCATGATAATTTTAAAAACCCCTAAAGGCTGGACATGCCCGAAAGAGATTGACGGACTTAAGCTTGAGGGGTACTGGCGCGCTCATCAGGTTCCGATCACGGATTTTAAAGGAAAACCTGAACATGTAAAAATATTGGAAAACTGGATGAAATCTTATAAACCCGAAAAATTATTCGATGAAAAAGGTTCTTTAATAAATAAAATAAAGGAATTTACTCCTAAAAAAGAAAAAAGGATGAGCGCCAATATCCATGCTAACGGCGGCTTATTGTCAAAAGATTTAGTTCTCCCCGATTTCACAAAATATGCCGAAAAGGCGGAAAAACCCGCTACGGTTTACGGAAAAGCCACAACCACGCTTGGATATTACCTGCGCGATGTAGTTAAATTAAACCCCGATAACTTTAGAATTTTCAGTCCCGACGAGCATAATTCAAACAGGCTTAACGCTGTTTTTGATGTAACCGATAGACAGTGGTGGGGTGATATTTTTAATTATGACGACCATCTGTCCCATAAAGGAAGGGTTATCGAAATACTTAGCGAACATACTTGCGAAGGCCTTCTGGAAGGATATTTATTAACAGGAAGGCACGGCTTTTTTTCATGCTACGAAGCCTTTATTCATATAATAGACTCTATGTTTAATCAGCATGCAAAGTGGCTGAAAGAAGCAGATGAAGTAGAATGGAGAAGACCGATACCTTCTTTAAATTATCTTTTGACATCTCATGTATGGCGGCAGGACCATAACGGTTTTTCACATCAGGATCCGGGATTTATCGACCATGTAATAACAAAAAAACCTAAATATATAAGAATATATTTGCCGCCGGATACAAATACGCTCCTTGCAATTGCCGACAAATGTTTTAGAAGTAAAAACAGGATAAATGTCATAATAGCAGGCAAGCAAGAAGAACTTCAGTGGTACGATATGGACTCCGCTATTAAGATTTGCAAAAAGGGGCTGGGAATAATGGATTTCGCAAGCAATGACAGGGGTTATGAACCTGACATCGTTATGGCATGCGCAGGGGATGTCCCGACATTGGAAACCCTTGCGGCCGCGTCTATTTTAAACAATCTTGCTCCAGAACTTAAAATAAGGGTTATTAATGTGGTTGATTTAATGACGCTAACGCCGAAGGAAGAACACCCCAACGGCTTATCCGATAAGGAATTCGATACCCTGTTTACGGAAGACAAACCGGTTGTTTTTGCCTTCCACGGGTATCCGTGGTTGATACACAGGCTTAGCTACAGAAGAACGAACCACAAAAATATTCATGTAAGGGGCTACAAAGAGGAAGGAACAACAACCACGCCTTTTGATATGACGGTTAGAAACGACTTAGACAGATTCCATCTTGTCATGGATGCCGCAGACAGGGTTCCGTATCTTAAATATAAAGCCGCATATATTAAAGAGGAAATGACTAATAAAATTATAAATCACAAAGAATATATTTCAAAATACGATGACGATATGCCTATAATGAACCAATAAATTAAGACAGCAATTTAAAAATCTTACTTCCCTTATTAAGAAAATTTAGTTAAAATTTTAATAGCCGTACCGGCTATTAAAAACAAAAACAAATTTAATATAAAAGGGAGATTTAAAAATGAGCCAAATTCACAGAAAGTTTACGCCGGAGTTTAAATCAAAGGTCGTATTGGAGCTTTTAGAGACAGGCAAATCGGTAAACGAGATA
>DAHVOJ010000038.1:7583-7842 GCA_027318865.1 bacterium
TCTTCCAAAAAGCGTTACGACGTGGAAGAAACAGTTCGTAGAGAACGCCTCGTCCGCATTCGAAGACTCCGTTTCAACTAGGAAATATAAAGACGAGATTAAGGAAAAAGAACAGAAAATAGAAGAATTAGAAAAAACACTCGGCAGAACGGTTATGGAACGGGACTGGCTGTCAAAAAAAGTAGGGAGCTCGGGCTTGATTAACAAAATAAGCCTTGTGGACCCTGAGCTCCCAATATCCATTACAAGGCAGTGCGAT
>DAHVOJ010000039.1 GCA_027318865.1 bacterium
ATGACACCCGTTGGGTGAAGACCTTAAAACCTGCGAAGTCATTCCTGCGTAAGCAGGAATCCAGAAAAATAATTTTCGAGCGGCAATTTCGGCGATTTCGGGTCTTGACAAAATATTAAAATATTGATTAAATAATATTTAGCACTCGATATGTTTAAGTGCTAATTAATCGGGATAATATATAAATTAAAAATAAAATATAGAATGTCATTGCGGGCAAAGCATATCTTTGACTGCGTTTATAAAACCATGGTTTTATGCGGGCAAAGATGGGATAAAGTCCAGCATACAAACGCATGTCGTTTGTGCTAACTCCGGCGCAGTTCGCCAATCCGTTCGCCATTGAACATTGTCGAAAATTATGGAAGAAAAATGCGAAAAACCAAACTATAACAATTTAAGCGAAAGAAGCAGGGAAATTCTGCTCGGTATAATAGAAGGATATTTCGGAACGGCAAATCCGGTAGGTTCTAAATTTATCGCCGAAAATACCGGATTAAATTTAAGTTCCGCTTCAATAAGGAATATAATGGCTTCTTTAGAAGAAGCAGGTTATATTTATCAGCCGCACTTTTCGGCAGGCAGGATTCCTACCGCTAAAGGATATAAATTTTATATAGACGGTTTAATGATAGCCGAAAAAATTTCCCAAAAGGAAAAAGAGAATATAGAAAAAAGGTTAGCTTCGGCAAATAGAAACTTAAGCGGGATTTTAAGTCGAGTTTCCATATTGCTTTCGGATCTGTCGCATTACGCCGGAGTAGTTTTAGCTCCGGATATGTCGGGAGCCTTTCTTTTGCATATCGAATTTATAAGGATAAAGGAAAAAAATATACTTGCGATTATCGTGTTTGCGAACGGGGTTACGGAAAATAAGTCGTTTTATATCCCGAAAGATATTAAACAGAACGAACTTACCCGTTATTCCAATAAACTGAACGGAATAATAGAAAACAAAAATTGCGATCTGGACGGTTTGAAGAAAATAATAACCGAAGAAATGTACAGCGATAAGGAAAATTTTTATTCTATTTTAAGCTCGGAAATATTTTCTCCCGTCGGAAATACCGACGATTACGGTGATTGTATTAATTACGATAACCGCCTGTACGTCGGTCCCGAAGGGGATTTACTTGAGGAGCCCGAATTTTCCAACAACGAACAGATAAAATTTCTCATAAAAACTATTTCCGACAAAAAAAATATAATAAAACTTCTGGGTCATACGAAAAATTGCAAAACAAAGCAGATATTTATCGGCTCGGAAGAAGAATGGTCCGAAATATCCGGACTTTCTCTTATAACAGCGCCTTATGCAAGCGAAAATAATATGCTTAACGGTTCGATAGGCATAATAGGACCGCTTAGGATGAATTATTCGCACGTTATTCCCATAATAGATTTTATGTCGGAATTTTTGGGCGGCATTATATAAATAAATAAAATAAATATTAAGATAAATAAAGTAAAGGGAGAAATTAAATGTATTCAGACGATGAAAATGCCGGGTATGAAGGGTATGGAAATGCGGATACCGGCAAGGACGATTCAGAAATAGAATCCGAATTAGGCAGAAAAATTGAGCAGTCTATGGAACCGGCCGCAGGTGCGGAAGATTCTATAGCGGTAGAAACCGACGCCGATATAGATATAATTCCAAATCCTGAAGATCTCGCCTCCGCCGAAAAAACGCTAAAATATTTAAAAAACGCTCTGAAGAATTTAAAAAAAGAATGCGAGGAATCAAACGCTAATTACCTTAAGAGCTTGGCCGATATGGAAAATTTTAGGAAAAGGACCAACAGGGATAAGGAAGAATCTTTAAAATATTCAAATGAAAAACTGTTGCGGGATCTGCTTCCCGTTCTGGATTTTTTAGACCTTGCGATAGGGCATTCGGCATCTTATATAGAACAGGATACGTCGGGAAATTTAAGAACTTTCGTCGAAGGAGTAGAATTAGCATACGGCGAATTCGTAAAAATATTAAAAAATTACGGCGTCGAAGCCGTAGAAACTTCCGGAAAAAATTTCGACGCTAATTTTCACGAGGCTGTAGAAATGATCGAAAATTCCGGCAAACCCGAAGGAATTATATTGGAGGAAAAACGGAAAGGTTATGTTTTTAAAGGGAGGCTTTTGAGACCTTCGATGGTTTCTATCGCTAAATCTAAAAATTAAAAATAATTAAATTTTTAAAATTTATATTTATTTATTATTTATATATAAGATATAATAAAAGCAAGTAATAATTAAAACGATAAAAAAATCAAAATCATAAAGATTTAAGGAGAATTTAATCATGGGAAAAGTTATAGGAATCGATTTGGGAACCACAAACTCTTGCGTTGCGGTTATGGAAGGCAAAGAGCCTGTCGTAATAGCAAATTCGGAAGGAACGAGGACGACCCCCTCAGTCGTATCCATAAGCGACAGCGGAGAAAGGCTCGTGGGTCAGGCGGCAAAAAGACAGGCGGTTACCAATCCGGAGAACACTATTTACGCGGTTAAAAGGCTTATAGGAAGAAAATACGATTCGCCGGAAGTGCAGGCGTTTAAGAAGGTCTGCCCTTATAAAATCGTCCCGAGCGAAAACGGAGACGCATGGGTGGAAATAAAGGGGAGAAAATATTCTCCGGCGGAAATTTCGTCCATGATATTGACTAAAATGAAAAAGACGGCCGAGGATTATCTCGGCGAACCGGTTACGGAAGCGGTTATTACCGTCCCCGCCTATTTTAACGACTCTCAAAGGCAGGCTACTAAGGATGCAGGCAAAATAGCCGGATTGGACGTTTTAAGGATTATCAACGAGCCTACCGCGTCTTCACTTGCCTACGGCTTGGACAAAAAGAAGGAAGAAAAAATCGCGGTTTACGATTTGGGCGGAGGAACTTTCGATATCTCCATACTGGAACTCGGCGAAGGCGTATTCGAAGTTAAATCTACAAACGGCGATACTTTTTTGGGCGGAGAAGATTTCGACCAGAAAGTAATAGATTATATCGCCGACGAATTTAAAAAAGACCAGGGGATAGATTTAAGAAAAGATAAAATGGCGCTTCAAAGGTTAAAAGAAGCGGCGGAAAAAGCAAAAATAGAGCTTTCCTCTTCTCTTGAAACCGATATAAATTTACCGTTTATCACGGCGGACGCAAGCGGACCTAAACATCTCAATATGAAACTTTCGAGGGCAAAATTAGAACAGCTTACGGGCGAATTAGTCGAAAGGTCTATGGGTCCGGTAAAAACGGCATTGAAGGATGCAGGTTTGTCAACCTCTCAGGTAGATGAAGTCGTTCTTGTAGGCGGACAGACCAGAATGCCTAAAGTTCAGCAGGCGGTTAAGGATTATTTCGGGAAAGAGCCTCATAAAGGGGTTAATCCGGACGAAGTAGTCGCCGTCGGAGCCGCAATTCAGGGAGCCGTTCTTAAAGGCGACGTTAAAGACGTCCTACTGCTCGATGTTTCGCCGCTATCGCTTGGAATAGAAACCCTCGGCGGAGTAAGCACGAAATTAATCGAAAAAAATACGACTATCCCTACCAGAAAAAGCCAGATATTTTCGACTGCCGCGGATAACCAGCCTGCGGTTACCATAAACGTTCTGCAGGGCGAAAGGGAAATGGCGTCGGACAACAAGAGTCTCGGAAGGTTTGAATTGACCGGAATACCGCCCTCTCCAAGAGGCGTTCCGCAGATAGAAGTTACGTTCGACATAGACGCCAACGGCATAGTCCACGTTTCGGCAAAAGATTTGGGAACGGGCAAAGAGCAGTCTATAAGGATTACCGCTTCGAGCGGATTGTCCAAGGAAGAGATCGATAAAATGATTAAAGAAGCCGAACTTCATAAAGACGAAGATTCTAAAAAGAAGGAGCTCATAGAAGCAAGAAACCATTTAGACGGCTTGGTCTATTCCGTAGAAAAAACGTTAAAAGATTCCGGAGACAAAATAGAATCCGCGGACAAAATAGCCGCCGAAGAAAAAATCGCCGAGGCTAAAAAAGCTTTAGAGGGGGACGACGTAGGGTCCATAAAACGCATAACCGAAGAATTGGAAAAGCTGTCTCATTCGGTCGCCGAATCTATTTATAAGAAAACCGCCGCCGAAGCAGGCGGGGCAGGCGCAGGCGCCGGTTCCGGCGCCTCGGGGCAGGCGGAAGAAGGGCAGGCTAAGCCTGCGGACGAAAACGTGGTAGAAGCGGAATACGAAGAAGTAAAAGACAAAAAGAACGAATAAATCGAAACTTATAAATTAATTTAAATTATTATAAATTATTGTAAACTATGGCATCTAAAAGAGATTATTACGAAGTTCTCGGGGTAGATAGAAATGCGGAAGCCGACGAAATAAAAAAGGCTTACAGGAAATTAGCCTTAAAATACCATCCCGATAAAAACCAGGGCAACGGCGATTCCGAAGAGAAATTTAAAGAAATAAACGAAGCATACAGTGTTTTGTGCGACGAAGAGAAAAGAGCCGCATACGACAGATTCGGCCACGAAGGCATGGGAGCTTTCGCTTCCGGAGGCGGCGGAGGTTTTGGTTTCAGCGATATATTCAGCGATTTTTTTGGAGATATTTTTTCACAGCCTAATAAAAAAACCAGACGAAAAAAAGGCGAAGACCTTAGATACGGCATAAGAATAAAATTCGAAGAATCTTTATTCGGCGTATCGAAGCAGATAAAATATAACAGGTACGAAACCTGCTCTTCCTGTGACGGAACAGGCGCAAAGAAAGGAACTAAAAGAGTTACTTGTCCGGTATGCAACGGAACCGGGGAAATAAGGCAACAGCAAGGCTTTTTTTCTATCGCGAGAACATGTTATAAGTGCGGCGGAGAGGGAGAAATTATAGAACATCCGTGTCCGGTCTGCAAAGGCGAAGGCAGGGTCATAAAAGAACGCAAACTCGATATAAAAATACCGGCGGGCATCGACGACGGAAACAGACTTAAGGTTTCGGGAGAGGGTTCTTCCGGGCTTTCCGGAGGACCTAACGGCGACCTTTACGTCGATGTTGCCGTTGAACCGCATAGTTTGTTTAAAAGGCAGGGAAACGATATTTTCGTTTCTATGCCTATAAGTTTTTCGCAGGCGGCTCTCGGAAGCGAAATAGACGTTCCTACCGTGGACGGAAAATCTACGATAAAAATAATGCCGGGAACCCAAAGCGGAACCCAGTTTACGCTTAAAGGAAAAGGAGCGCCGAAACTTAACGGAGGACAGAGAGGAAACCAGTATGTAAGCGTTGTCGTCGAAACGCCTGCAAATCTCACATCTAAACAAAAAAAGCTTTTTGAGGAGCTTGCCGCCGAAAATAAAGAAGAAACGCATCCGCTTAAAAAAACTTTTATGGATAAGATTAAATCTTTTATATAACCCTTTAAATATTGCGGCCGGATAACGTCATTGCGGGATATCTATACCGGCGGTTGATAAAAGCCAACGGCTTTTATGCCGGCAAAGATGGAAGACGACGAAGCAATCCCTGCGATAGATTAGAGATTAGAGCGGCTTTAGCCGCTGATAAAGCGTATATCTTTGACGGTTATGCTTTTGTCCAAGGCGATTTTTTTATTTTCCGATGTAAAAAAACCGTTTATCTTTTTTATGAACTCTTCCTTGATAAATCCAAGCTCGAATATTAAAACCGGATTTTCCACGCTGACCGTTAAGACGTTTTTATATAAGGTTTTTGGTCTGGTTTTTTTGCTTATTTCTTTCCCGCAGATAGATTCCCAGTGTTCGTATAATATTAAGGCGCAATAGTCGGATGCGCTGAGTTTCTTCTTTAACGCGGCAAAAAGAACATCTTTTAAATTTAATTGTTGATTTAATTTCATTATTATAATATTATTGCTTATAATGTTATAAATTTCAATAAATTTAAAATCGACGGCTTATGGATATTAATTGCCCTTATTGCGGAACGCGTTATGAATTAGACGAATCGTTAATTCCGGACGGTGATATTAAGGTAAAATGCAGAGTTTGTTCAAACATCTTTATACTTAATAAGAAAACCGGAGCATCTAAAAACGAGCCAAAGTTTTCCGCCTACGCATCCAATGACGATAAAGATATAAATTCCGAAAAGGCATCAAATATTTCAAATATTCCGGACATTTCCGACGATTTTATGAAGTCTATTATATCCGAGATAAACAGCGCAGTTGCGGAAGAAACCAATCAACACGATAAAAATAAAAATAGTAAACATAAAAAAGCTTCCGTTACAAATCGGACGTCCAATAAGAACAGCGATAGAAAAGGCGCTTCCCCGTTTCAAATCTCGATGATTATCGTTTTAGCGGTTATACTTTTAGTCGCCGCCGTTTTCGTTCTCGTTCATTACGATATAATAAATACGGGTTTTCTTCCGCCGAACGTATCGAAAATTTTATCGTCCTTTTAACCCTTCTATTTTATTTTATTACCCGCATTTCATTTAGACTGCATTTTTAATTTTTCTATCGGCAAATAAACAGAAATGGAAGTACCCCGGTTTTTTGCGGAAGATATATCTATAGAACCGCCGTGTTCGTAAATTATTTTTCGGCTTATGGCGAGTCCCAGTCCGCTTCCTTTTTCTTTAGTGGTGAAGAAGGGAACAAATATATTTTTCATATCGTTTTTGCTTATTCCGCATCCGTTGTCGATAAATTCTATTTCTATAAATTTAGGATTATTTCTGCTATAATCTATCTTTGTAATTATCTTTAGCGAACCCTTCCTGCCCCCCCTTTTTTTTGCATAGTTTATTGCATCGACGGAATTCTTTATGAAATTTAAAAACACCTGAATCAATGCGTTTTCGGCTGCATGTATTTCAGGAAGGCTTGGATCGAATTCTTTTATAACCTCTATATTGTTTGCTAAAAATTGAGTCTGTTCCATAATTATTATTTCGTTTATTATTTTATTAATATTTACGGCCGAAGTTTTTATTTTATGTTTTTTAGATAGAGCCAGAAGTTCTTCTATAAGATTATTTATCCTTGAAGATTCTTTTATTATTATTTCGAGAAAATTATTTAAATCCGGTTCGTTAAATTTTCTTTTTAAATATGCCGCCGAAGCTTTTATGCCGCCGAGCGGATTTCTTATTTCATGGGATATTTCGGCAATAAACCGCGACAGGTCTTCAATCCTTTCTTCGCTGTTTATATTGCGGTCCATTTCTTTAAACCTTGTAATGTCTTTTAAAGAAATTAAAAGATAGTTCCCGTCCGCGTCGTTAATTTTGGATATTTCAAGTATTACGTATCTTACGTTACGGCTGTCCGTTCCCATGCCAAGACTTGGCTGATTTTGATTTTTATTATGAAATCTATATTCAAATTCTATAAAACCTTCCCCCGTCCGCATAACGTTTTTTGCTTTTTCTTCTATATATGCGCTGTTATTAAAAAATCTGTCGAGCGAAACTTTATCTAAAAATCTGTCCGAATATCCGGTAAGTTCCTGAGCAGCCGGGTTCAAAAACTTTAAAATCAGATTTTCGTCGAATAAAATTATCGAATAGTTCAGATTGTTAAGTATGGAATTGTTAAGTAATAAATTATTTGCGTTCATTATTCCAGTAAATTTCAAATATTACGTTTACGATTTTTATGCGAGCGTTGCATATCGTTACATGTATTATAGCAAGTTAAATATTAGAAGTGCAAAATAATACCGTTTATACCCAAAATTGCCGATAGAAACCATTAAAATGGCTTTAAAGTTAAATAAATACTGGATTCCCGCCTACGCGGGAA